>JAZSBW010000124.1:0-3673 GCA_045602585.1 Clostridia bacterium | reverse complement strand
ATAAAAGAGTAGGCATTTTTTATAATCGGTTTTATAAAAAACAAAAGAGATTTTATAAAACTTTTGACAGATTTTATAAAATCCCTAATAATGTTTATAATGTGCGGAACTTTACTACACCACGAACTATGCATAAAAAATGCCTTTACAATTCAATTTCTCTGCGAGATTTCAACGAAAAGTCGGTTTCACAGAAAATCGAGTTATAGGCATATACTTGCATTATACAAAAAACAGAGCCCTGTCGGACTCTGTTTTATATGCGAGTGATGGGACTTGAACCCATACGTCATAAACACACGCCCCTCAAACGTGCCTGTCTGCCAGTTCCAGCACACTCGCTTACGAACATTAATTATTATAGCACACGTATCTTAATATGTCAATAAAAATTTTCATATTTTTTAAAAAATTTTTTAAAGGGCGTAATTAACGCCCTTTTTAGTAAAATCATTCCCTTGTGGCTTCATCCAGCAAAGCAGAAAGTTCGTCTTTGCCGAAGTTATATACGCTATCACAAAAATGACAGGTGAGTTCAGCAGAGCCGTCCTCTTCAATAATTTTTTTTATTTCTTTTTTGCCAAGCGAAACTATTGCGCACTCTACCCTTTCGCGTGAGCAATCACATCTGTATTCTACGTCTGTCTTTTCTGTTATTTCATATTCAAATCCGTCTAAAAGCAGCGCAAGCATATCTTCGGGCATTTTACCTTCATTCATTAAAGTGGTAACAGATTTAATTTTAGAAAGATTTTCCTCCAACTTATCAATGTCGCTATCCATAGCCTCAGGCATAACCTGTACTATAAAGCCACCCGAACATTTAACAGATAAATCCACATCAACAAGTACGCCTACACCTACTGATGACGGTGTCTGCTCAGAAATTGCAAAGTATGATGTTAAGTCATCCCCAATTTCGCCGCTTACAAGCGGAACTTTACCAACATAAGGTTCTTTAAGCCCGAAATCGCGTATAACTGTAAGATAACCGTTTTTACCTACAGCACCGCCAACATCGAGTTTTCCATATTCATTATTTGGCAAATCAACCAAAGGATTATCCGCATACCCTTTAACATTGCCCTCAAAATCCGAAACTGCCATAACTCTGCCGATCGGACCGTTACCGGTTAATTGCAAAGTGATGGTGTCTCCCTCTGACTTAAGCATAGTTCCCATCATAGATGCAGCAGTTAGCAATCTGCCAAGTGCAGCGGAGGCAATAGGATATGTTTTGTGCATACGGTGCGCTTCGTTAGCAAGATTTGTTGTGTCTGCAGCAAATGCACGCAGGCAGCCATCTTTTGTAACTGCTCGGATTATATAATCTTTACTCATTGAGAAAATCTTCCTTTCGATAAGTAAATGGCGGAAGGGATTACCCTCCGCCATACATTTATGTTCAAATTAAAGAACTTCGGTAATTGATACAGAGTTTACATCAACCTCTTTAACCTGAGGTCCTTTTCTGTATTCAAAGAATTTTGTTGCAACCTGGTCGAACAATGCGTATGAAAGCACGTCCTCCTCCTGCTGCATATATTCTTTGCACTGCTCTCTTAATTTATCCAGTTCAGGAGCAATATTATCTGCAGGACGGCATGTGATAGGCTCTTCATCACCTATAATCTTCTTTCTGAACTCGTCAGAAATAGCAACGGGCGTTCTGCCGTATTCACCACGCACGATACCTTTTGTTTCTTTAGATACCATTTTGTATCTTTCGCCCATCAGTACATTGAGCACTGCCTGAGTACCTACAATCTGGCTTGTAGGAGTAACAAGAGGCAACCAACCGAGGTCTTCACGTACACGTGGAATTTCTTTCAACACTTCTTCGAACTTATCCTCAGCATTCTGCTGTTTAAGTTGAGAAACGAGGTTAGAAAGCATACCGCCCGGAACCTGATACTTAAGTGTATTGATGTCAACACCAAGTACTTTTGTACTCATAAGACCGCTTTCCAAAGATTTCTCTCTTAAAGGTCTGAAATAGTCAGCAATTTCAGTAAGTGCGTCAATATCAATACCTGTGTCATAACCTGTGCCTTCGAGCGTTTTAACCAAAGGCTCTGTTGCAGGCTGACTTGTGCCCATTGCCAGAGGTGACATAGCACAGTCAACTACGTCTACGCCTGCTTCTATTGCTTTAAGATATGTCATAGAAGCAACACCGCTTGTGTAGTGAGTATGCAACTGAATCGGTACTTTAACTGCCTTTTTGAGTTCAGTAACAAGTTTTTCAGCCTCGTAAGGAATCAAAAGACCTGCCATATCTTTGATACAGATTGAATCTGCACCGCAATTTTCGTACTCTTTAGCAAGATTTACAAAGAACGGAATATCGTGAACAGGGCTGATTGTATACGAAATAGCCGCCTGAACATGACCGCCTTCTTTTTTAGTTGCATTTATTGCGGTCTGCAAGTTTCTTACGTCGTTAAGTGCATCAAAAATTCTTATAATATTGATACCGTTTGCAATAGATTTCTGTACAAAGTATTCAACAACATCATCTGCGTAGTGACGGTATCCTAAGATATTCTGACCACGGAAGAGCATCTGCAAGGGAGTATTTTTTGCTTTATCCTTAATCTGTCTTAATCTATCCCAAGGGTCTTCGTTAAGGAAACGCAGGCAGGAGTCAAATGTTGCTCCACCCCATGCTTCCAACGAATGATAACCCACTTTGTCCATTTTTTCTATAATGGGAAGCATCTCTGCGGTTGTCATACGAGTAGCGATAAGCGACTGATGAGCATCACGCAGGACGGTTTCTGTAATACCAACTTTAGCCATAGTATTTTTCTCCTTCCATTAAATTAACCAACCATTGCAAGGAATACACCTGCTGCTACGGCTGAACCGATAACACCTGCCACGTTAGGACCCATAGCGTGCATAAGCAGGAAGTTTGCAGGATTTTCTTTCTGACCAACCATCTGCGAAACGCGTGCTGCCATAGGAACGGCAGATACACCTGCAGAACCGATAAGCGGATTGATTTTTCCACCGGTAAGTTTGCACATAAGTTTACCAAGAAGCAAACCACCTGCAGTAGAAATGCAGAATGCAACAAGACCGAGAACGATGATCATAATTGTTTCAAGTCTTAAGAATGAACTTGCAGTTGCAGTAGCACCTACAGTTAAGCCCAAGAAAATTGTAACAATGTTCATAAGTTCGTTCTGTGCAGTTTTGCTGATACGATCAACAACACCACATTCTTTTGCAAGGTTACCAAGCATAAGCATACCAACCAATGCTGCTGCGTCGGGAAGAATTAATGATACAACTACTGCAACAAGAATGGGGAATATGATTTTTTCTGTTTTGCTTACGGGGCGGAGTTGCTCCATAACAATCATACGCTCTTTTTTAGTGGTAAGCGCCTTCATAATCGGCGGCTGAATAACAGGAATCAGCGCCATATACGAGTATGCTGCTACTGCAATAGCAGGAAGCAGATGGCTTGCCAGTGTTTTTGTTACATAAATAGCAGTAGGACCGTCCGCACCGCCAATGATACCTATAGAGCATGCTTCTTCCACAGTAAATCCCAAAAGAAGTGCGCCAAAGAATGTAACGAATACACCCAACTGTGCTGCTGCGCCTAAAAGTAGGCTCTTAGGGTTAGCAATAAGCGGTGAAAAGTCTGTCATAGCACCTA
>JAZSBW010000123.1:0-3595 GCA_045602585.1 Clostridia bacterium | reverse complement strand
ATACTTTTAAAAGACGATAAAACGTATCCGTTTTTAAAGATAACTACTAACGAGATGTATCCGCGCATATCCGTTACACGAAAAGTTAAAAAGGACGGTGCAAAGTATTTTGGCCCGTATTTAAGCGCAATAGTGTTACGTGACCTCATAGAACTTATAAAAGAAATTTTTCGGGTGCGAAGTTGTAATAAAAACTTCCCTGCAGATATTGGGAAAACTCGTCCGTGTCTTTATCACCACATAGGAAAATGTATGGGTGTTTGCAATGGTGATGTCAGCGCAGAAGAATATAACGAAGTAATAAAAGATATTATCGCTTTTTTGAATGGCAGATACGATAAGGTGCAAAAAGATTTAACAGAGCAGATGATGACCGCTTCATCAAATATGGATTTTGAAAAAGCGGCACAGATACGTGACCATCTGCGGGCGATAGATTCTCTTGCCGAAAAGCAGAAGATTGTATCTGCCGATGGCGCCGATACTGATGCTGTAGCGTTTTATTCAAAACATGGAAAAACGTGTTTTCAGGTATTCTTTATCCGTTCGGGAAAAGTTATTGGCAGAGAAAACTATTTTACCGATGATACCGAGGGCTTTGAAGATGGCGAACTCTTGTCTGATTTTGTACGCCAGTATTATGCTGAATCGTCATTTGTTCCTAAAGAGATACTCTTGGAGTGCGAGTGTGCTGATATGGAACTTATCCGTCAATGGCTAAGCGACCTTTGCGGACGTAGGGTTGAAATCCGTGTACCTAAAATTGGCGAGAATGCTAAACTTATTAAGATGATAAAAGCTAATGCGGAGAAAGAACTTTCAGAACGTGAACTGAAGATTCTTCGTGATATTAAATTCAAAAATAATGCAATGGCAGAACTTTACCGTTTGCTGGAACTTAAAACTATACCTAAACGTATCGAAGCATACGATATATCAAATATATCGGGCGATAATAACGTCGGATCTATGGTTACGTTTATAGATGCGCGTCCAAGTACCAAGGATTATAGAAATTTCAAAATTAAAAATGTTGTAGGTGCTGATGATTATGCGTGTATGGCAGAGGTTATCACTCGCAGATTTGAACGTGCATCGGCAGAATTGCAAAAAATAGAATCGGGTGAACTTGCGGGGGATAAGGCTTCTTTTTCAAATTTGCCTGACGTGCTTTTTGTTGACGGCGGTCAGGGACACGTAAATACGGTTGCGCCTATTGTTGAAAAATATGCCCCACACATTCCTGTGTTTGGTATAGTCAAAGACGATAACCATTGTACGCGCGGAATTGTTTCTGTTAATGGTGAAATTCCTATTGATAAAACCTCGGATGCTTTTATGCTTCTTACTAATATTCAGGACGAAATGCATCGCCGTGCCATTACCTATAACAGAAATCTGAATACGAAAAAAAATCTCAAATCAGAACTCGATAATATTGGCGGTGTGGGTGATGTTCGCAAAAAGGCATTACTCAGGCATTTTAAATCGGTTAAAAATATTTCTTCTGCCACAGTAGAAGAACTTGAGTCGGTAAAGTCAATAGATAAAGCCACAGCACATAATGTGTGGACTTATTTCAACAGGAGAAAAACAGATGATACTACAGCTAAATAATATTTGCAAAAGTTTCGGTACAGATATTATATTGGAGGATATAAATCTAAAAGCAGAGCAGGGAGAAAAAATAGGGCTTATCGGCGCTAACGGTGCAGGTAAAAGTACCTTGCTCAAAATTATCTGCGGTGAAATCCCCTATGACAGCGGTAATATTATTACCGCAAAAGATTTGCGTAAAGGCTTTTTAAAACAGACAGATTCACTTGATGGTTCTAAAACAATATGGGCAGAGATGATAGATGTATTTTCCGATATTGTTGATATGGAAAACGAGATGCGCGAACTTGAGAGTAAAATGTCTGCAGAGAATACCTCCGAAGAAGAACGTAACCGTGCAATAGAAAACTACGGCAGAAAAAGCGAAGCATTTGAAAAAGCAGGCGGATTTGAACTGCGTGCTAAAATTATGACGGTTTTAAACGGTATGGGCTTTGAGGGGTTTAACCTTAACGAGAAAATAGCCAATTTAAGCGGAGGAGAAAAAACAAAACTTGCTATGGCAAAACTGCTTTTAGACGAGCCCGACCTTTTGCTTTTGGACGAGCCTACCAACCATCTCGACTTTAAAACGATGCAATGGCTTGAGGGATACTTGAAATCATATAAAAAAGCGGTTATAGTAGTTTCGCACGACCGTTACTTTTTAGATGCTATCGCCGATACTATTTATGAGATTGAGCGTACTAAATCCACCCGTTATGTCGGTAACTACAGCAAGTATCTGGAGCAAAAAGAACAAAATCGTGACCAGCAGGCAAAAGCGTATGAACTTCAGCAGAAAGAGATTAAAAGGTTAGGGGATTACGTTGCCAGAAACATCGCACGCGCTTCAACTTCCAAAAGCGCAAAAAGTAAGCAGAAGATTATAGATAAAATGGAAATCGTGGAGCGTCCCGCTTCAGAACTTAAATCATGCCGCTTTTTCTTTGAAAGTGCATATTCATCATTCAAAGATGTTTTAACCGCAGAAAATATGAGCGTTTCTGTAAACGACGGCGGAATACTTAAAAAACTTTTTTTAAACGTGTCTTTTGAGATAAAACGCGGAGAAAAAATCGCTTTAATCGGTGCTAATGGTATAGGTAAGTCTACACTTTTAAAAACTTTGCTTGGTATTCATAAAGAATATACGGGCAGATTTGATTTTGGTAAAAATGTAGAGATAGGTTATTACGATCAGGAGCAGAAAATCCTTGATGGTTCTAAAACTGTTTTAGATGCTATATGGGACCTCGTTCCGCGTATGGATGAAAGCGAAGTACGTACAATGCTCGGCTCTCTGCTTTTTACTAATGAAGATGTTTTTAAAAAGATAGATTCTTTGAGCGGTGGAGAAAAGGCTAAACTTGAATTTTTGACTATCTCCGTTAAAAAGCCTAATACAATGATTCTTGACGAGCCTACCAACCATCTTGACCTGCCGTCAAAAGAAGCACTTGATATTGCGCTTAAAGAATATGATGGAACTGTATTTTTTGTGTCACACGACCGCTATTTTCTGAATAAGATAGCAGATAAGATAATAGAACTCACCGAAACAGGTGTAAATATTTATGTGGGTAATTACGACAATTATATAGAAAAGAAAACTGTGCCTTCTCAAACTGCAAGCACAGTTTCAAAATCAGGCGTAAACAGTTATGAAGAAGAAAAACGTGCTCAGGCACTTAAAAAGAGTCTTACAAAAAAACTTGCTAAAACTGAAGAAGATATTGCTGTGGCAGAGGCAAAAGCAGAGGGACTTTCAAAAATGCTGGAACAAACTGGCTCAGACTATGAAAAAGCACGTGAGATTTATGATGAGATTGAAAAAAACAATGCATTGATAGAGCAACTTTATGGGGCGTGGGAGAACTATTCCGAACAACTTTCATCACTTGATGTATAATTTTTAAAAATTTGTAAAAACTGTTAATTGAGTGTATCACAAAAAAAGTTTAAAAAACTTTCAAAAAAGTGTTGACAAAGGTAAATG
>JAZSBW010000122.1:0-2807 GCA_045602585.1 Clostridia bacterium | reverse complement strand
TGGGTCCATTTGTAGTAATCTTCTTTGCAAGTTGCAACTTCACGATCCCAGTCATAAGCAAGACCGAGAGCTTTAAGTTGACGGGTCATGTTAGCGATGTTTTCCAAGGTCCAGTTTTTCGGAGCAACACCGTGTTTAATTGCAGCGTTTTCTGCAGGCATACCAAAGGGGTCCCAGCCCATGGGATGCAACACGTTAAAGCCCTTCATAGTGCGGAAACGGGAAAGCACGTCGCCAATGGAGTAGTTACGCACGTGACCCATATGCAGTTTACCTGACGGATAGGGGAACATCTCCAGAGTGTAATACTTTGGTTTGTCATTGATTTCTGTCTTGAAAGCGTTAGTGTCTTCCCAGACTTTTTGCCACTTCTTTTCAATTTTTGAGAAGTTGTAATTCATAGCAGATACCTCTTTTAATCAATTAAATTTTCTACATTAATCTCCTCGGCGTCTGACCACAGACGTTCTATGGAGTAAAATTCGCGTGAATTTTCGTTGAATATATGCACGATTACATCGCCGTAATCAAGCAGTACCCAACCGGGGTTACCAAGCCCCTCTCTTGCGGCAGGTTTAATGCCTGCTTCGGAGAGTTTCATATCAATTTCTTCGTATATTGCGTTCATATGCGGAGTGGATGTACCCGAGCAGATTATAAAATAATCGCACAGCGTTGTAAGTTCCTCCACATGAAGCACTTTTATATCTATAGCCTTTCTGCCGTCAGCGGCTTTTGTGGCCGTTCTCATCAAATCGTAAGAATTCATAATTTCTCCTTATTTATCATTCATATCGTTTCCTACTATAACAGTAACAGATGTGCCGTTTCCTTTGTCGGGATTAAGTGTAAAGTTGTCCATACCGAGTGCTTTTGCTATTTTAGCACCACTGTCGTTATCTTTTTTCGCGATTACTACTGATTTTGCATAATTTACTGTGCTTGCATCATTAACCTTTTTAACAGTAAATCCGTATTTCTCAATTTCGGAAACTATACCTTCAATATCGGCTTTTCCGCTTGAACCGTCTATAATATCAACTGTCAAGAATTTGTTAAAGAACGAATTTTCAAGTACAAGTCCCTGCGGAATATCGTTTGTTTCGCTGTCGTCGCCGATAAGTTGGTCACGGATTGCAAGTTCCTGAGTACTGATTTCGTCACGTTCGGGAGTAAAGTATTCTTTTATCATCTGTGCAGTTGCGGTACGGTCGTGAATAAAATACCAGGCAGCGTGTTCGTATCTGTCCTCACCCGGAAGTGACATAATGTTAATGGAATCTGTACCGATTTTCAAAACCATAGGTGCATATTTTGCAATGTCGTTATACGTAAAGTTTGTGGTTACGTTATCTGTTGCTATTGAAATGAGTTTAGGTACTTTAAGCACGTTTTTTACGCTTAAAATCTGGTCTATTGCCGTGTAGATAAACTCACGCTGCATATCAACCCTTGAAATGCCGAGCAGAGTTTCAATGTCGTTGCCGTCGTTGTCTTTACGGAAACGTACAAGTTGCTCTGCCTTTTTGCCGTTCAAGTTCTGCATACCTTTGTTTAAATCAATGTGCAAATCCTGATACGGGTCATCATATTTAAGGTTAGCCGGAACATTAAATTCCACTCCGCCGATTGCGTCTATAATTTCGCGGAAGCCTTTGATGTTTACCAGCATATACTTATCTATTTCCACACCGGGCAGAATATATGAAACTTCTTTAAAAAGTTGTTCTTCTTTATTATATCCGTATGCGGAATTGATTTTTTTGTCTATATGGTTTATGTCAACATAAGTATCACGCGGAATCTGTACCATATTCATAGTATTGGTAATTAAGTTCATCTGTGCAAATATTAGTACGTCTGTTCGGTAACCGTCTTTATCAACGCCGCAGAGAAGCGCATTTACATACGATTTCTGCATAGTTTTGTCGTTAAGGTCAGATGTAGAACCATATAAATAATCTTTTACCCAGAAAGCGCCTATAATGGCTGCTGCTATCAGAACAAATATAAGGGTAAAAGCGATAGTCATTCTTATGTAAATTTTTGTTTTGCGTGACAATATGTTCACCTCGTTTTTTCAATATAAAAGTTACGTGTGTCTATTGTATTTGTATGCAGGAGAGTACCTTTTTTAAGCACCAACCGTATGGTGTTGTCAAGTTGAATAATAAGTGCTTTGTCTATATCATCATACACTTCATTGCGGATATCATCTACCCAAGGAGCCATACGCATAGGTTCAATACAGTCTGCAATGAATATAATTTTTGTAAGCAAAGACATATCCGGTTTGCCGATGGTATGGTAGTATACTGCGTCAAAAATCTCCTCATCGTCAATTCCGTATTCGTCTTTTAAAATATGCGCACCTACAAAACCGTGCAGAAGACCAAATTCTTTTTTAGACACTTCGTCTAAGTCTATGCTGTATTTAGCGCATAAACCATACATTGCATCTTTAGAATAGTTTTTTGCGCAGTCGTGCAAAAGCCCTGCAATACGTGCTTTTTCCACGTCTGCACCGTGGCATTCAGCCAGTTTAACGGCGGTTTCCATAACATTTACAGAATGGTTAAACCGTTTTTCTTCTAAAGTATTGCGGAGTTTATCTGTCATTTGTTCTATAGTCATATATGCACCTTTATAGATAAAGTTTATTTTTGTAAATATACTGTGCAACCTTTTCGTCAGTATAGCCTGATATGCTTATACCTTCTTTTACCATACGCCGTATATCGGTAGAAGTAATGTTAACAAGAGGCATATTGCAAAGCATAATATTGCAACCCTGCTGCCTTAATCTT
>JAZSBW010000121.1:0-2453 GCA_045602585.1 Clostridia bacterium | reverse complement strand
ATGCTTGGCTACGATTTCCCTTGGCTGCTTAATGGACAGTCTGGAATTAACAACAACACCAACACTGGATTCCAGAACGCTATGCTCAATGATAACGTCACTTCTATTAGAGACAGTATTGCTTCGCTAAGCACCCAACTGTGTAACACCGGAAGTGATTTGCAGATGGCGCTGGCCAATGGCTTTGCTGGCGTAGAGCAGGGAGCAAACGCACGGCAGATGGCCGATATGCAACAGATGTTCGGTATCCAATCAGCATTACAGAATTGTTGCTGTGAGAATCGGGCAGGAATTGCAGACCTCAAATACACCGTAGCAACTGAAAACTGTGCAGACCGTACACAGGCTATGCAGAACACACGGGACATTATCGAATCACAGACACGTAGCACACAGGCTGTACTGGATAAACTGTGTCAACTTGAACTCGATGGATTCAAGCGTGAGAATGATAACCTTCGTTCACAACTGAACATGGCTACACTCCGTGAATCACAGACAGCACAGAACGCATTTATTCAGCAGGGATTCTCTAATGAGGTTGACCAACTGTATAACAGACTGAATAACTGTCCTGTACCGAGTACGCCTGTTTACGGACGCACCCCGATTTTCACCTGCAATAATGGTGGATGTGGTTGTGGGTGCAACGGCGGGTCTTTTTAATCGGAGGTAAGAACTGTGGCTGAATTTACACGGAATGATGTTCAAGTGGTACAACCGAACCAGCCTGTACTGTTAGACACCACCATAGGTTGTCCGAACGGTTATGTTCTTCATCGGGAGGGTAGCGGTATTGTTACTCTGCGTGGAATCACAAATTGTTGTTTTGCACGGTATCAAGTTACATTCAATAGTAACATTGGTATTCCGGATGGTGGCACTGCCCCTGCACCTATCAGTTTAGCAATAGCCATTGACGGAGAGCCTGTACTCACCAGCAAGGCCATTGTAACACCAGCGGCGGCTGTACCTGCCACCCCCGTAGGCACGGAAGAAAATTACTTCAATGTGACCAGCACGGCCATTATTACAGTGCCCAAGGGATGTTGCTTTAATGTGAGCATAGAAAACACATCAGCTTCCACAGATCCGGCAACAACACCTGCCCCACCGATTAACGTCCGTAATGCTAACCTTGTCGTAAGTCGTATCGCATAAGAAAGGAGAGTAATGCTATGTCAAAGAGAATGTACGAAGATTTGAAAGAAATCCTCTGTCACGAACTCAACGAGATTACTCGCAAGGGCGATATTGACAGAGAGGGGCTGGACGATGTTTATAAACTTTCTTCCGCTATCACGATGGTTGAAAGTCTGATGAAGAAAGGCCAGCAGGAACAGGGTAAGGGTGAGTATTCAAATGAATACTCTAATGAAGGAGGTGCGTCAAATGCTTATAGAAGTATGCGCAATTCCTATGATGGTATGTCTAATGATGGTGCTTCCAATAACTATGCTAATGGCAGAGGTTACGGACGCAGTAACGACTCATATAGCCGTGATTATAGCCGAGAGGCTTCCTATGAAATGTCGAATGACTACAGTGGCAGACGAGGACGTGACGCACAGACAGGCCGATATGTCAGCAGAGACGGAGGCTCATACGATAGTTATGACTCCTATGACAGAGGCTACAGCAGGCATACAGCAGAACAGAAAGTAGCACGGAAACTTGAAGATATGCTCGATACCACACAGGACCCGCATATCAGAAATGCAATCCAGCAGGCTATGAATATGCTCAAACAGTAATATACTGGGAGGGGTGTGTAACAGCACCCCTTTTTAAGGAGGTCACTATGATAGATTTACAGGTAATCGAGGACACAATCTATGATTTAGAACAAGAGCCGTTATCGCTCGATTTATGCGAAAAACTCGCAACCTTATATATTTGTCGAGATAATGTGAAAAGTCGCTTAAATCGCCCCACAGAGGCCTCAAACGGCGTGTTAGATGAATTGCATGATATTTTACCCGCCTATAATAAATATGTAGAAACAAAAATACGGTATCAGAAGTATGAAGTGGTGGAGCAGATGGTGATAATAGCCATGCAAAATCTATGTGATGAGATAACGGATTTTGTATCAGAACTGTATCATAATACTGTATCCGACGCAGAGCGACAGATTATAATAGATATGATAAACACAGGGCTAAGAAGTGCCATATAAGGTGCTTCTTTTTTTTTGCGCTTGACATATCAATAAATGTTTAGTATAATATTTAGTGTCAAGTAGTGACACACCAAAAACCCAAAAAGGAGAAACGATTATGATAACAGCAAAGATTGATAAAGCGCATTTCTGTAATGGTGATTTTTCACTATATCTTACTTTCCCGTATAATCAGACAGTTGTCGATGTAATTCGGGCTTGTGGCGAAAGATACTGGGATAGAGATAATAAGTGCTGGGAAGTACCTCTGAAAAAACTCGATTATCTGTTA
>JAZSBW010000120.1:0-2698 GCA_045602585.1 Clostridia bacterium | reverse complement strand
TGTTGCAACAACTACGGGACCGTCTATATCACCATCGGTTTTAGCAGTTTCAGTAGACTCTAAATTAGTTCTTACATACGAAGTGTCTGACGACATAAGCAAATCCATATTTTCCACATGGGGAGTTTTTTCTATTTTCATACCCCTTGCAATCGGATATGCCATAAGTATATTGTTGCTGATGATATCGTTGGTAATTTCACCCGGAATGATTTCGGGGATAATATAGTTGGGGTAACTTATATATTTGCTTGTAGATTCTTCCATAACAAATCCGTTGTAAAGAGTTACACCCCACTCTTTAAGATAACCTTCTAAAACGGGCAGAGTTTCTGTAGAAAAATCTATAAGAAGTTGTGCCTTTCCGCCACGGTCAAAGTATGCGTCAAGTGCGTTAATCTCATCAGGAGTAAAGTCACGCTGAGGAGATGGAATTATAAGCATATTAACATCTTCGGGGATTGCTGAAGTGGAAAGATTGATTTCTACTGCATCGTAGTTTTCAGGCTCTAACACTATAGAATCAAAAGAGGCAAAAGGCACTTCGTTATGCCCCTGAACAACACCGACTTTAACAGTTGCTTCATTTGCAACGTACATAAGTGCAGAAGTAAATTTCTGCTCTGCTGAAAGCGACTGTACCTGACCTGTCTGCTGATTCATGGTAACGGTGTCGTTAATATCCACTACTCTGAATTTATCACCGCACTCAAATATAATTGAGTATACATTAAACTGTGTGGAATCACCCATATATTTCTGCAAAAACTGAGGGTTTGAAACGGTGTCAATTCTCTCATAATTGATTTTATTTGAAAGTTGCTGATATCTTACTAAAATCTGGTCAAGAGATTTTAAAACCTCGTCTTCGCCTTCGGGAATTAAAGAATAAATATTAACTTCTTTTTCAAGGTTTTTTGCAACCTCTATAGTTTCATCGGCAAAATCCAATACTCTGCCTGCAGTAAGGTCGATTTTTGTATTGACTTTAGTTGCAACAGCACCAATAAGCATATTAACTACAATAACTGCGGCTACAACAAGCGCCGTCATAATTCCGGAAAAAGTTCTTAGTTTTGTTCTTATTGACAAAGGCTTACGCCCTTTTTTGATTTCTTCTGCAAATTCAGCAGAAGTTTCCTGTGCGGCTTCTGTTTCAACAACCTCGTTTTCGGTAGTTTCGTTTATATTAAGTTCGTTGTTTTCATTTTCGTTATTATACACTTTAGTTCACCTCTTTCTTATTTGCTCCAGCGTCTTTTTTCAATATGGTTAACTGTCAAAAATACAAATATAGCAACTATACTTAAGTAGTAGATAACCGATTGTAAATTAACAATTCCCATTGAAAAGTCTGCAAATTTAGATGTGATTGAAAGCCAACCGATAATGGTTTGTAAAATTGCAACGTCTGTTATAGAGCCAAACCATTCAGCAAGATACATCAAAAACAAAACTCCAAATGTAGCAACTGCTGCTATAATCTGGTTCTCTGTAAGTGATGAAATGTAAATGCCGACTGATACAAACGCAGAACCCATAAGGAAAAATCCTATATAGTTGCCGAAAATTTTTCCCCACGCAGGCTCGGTATATCCAAGCAAAATAATAGGGTATACAAGCGTTACTGCCAAAGCAATAAGGAATACGCAAACAGCGGCAAATAGTTTTCCAAGCACGATAGATGTCACATTAACAGGTGCAGTAAGCAGTAACTGGTCAGTCTTGGAGTTCTTCTCCTCCGCAATCGAACGCATTGTAAGTATAGGTGTTAAAAACAAAAATATCATTGTCATATTGCCGAATACGGTGTTTATATCACCGTAACCACTGAAGAGATTATACATTGCAAAGAACAGGCTGGCAACGAAGAAGAATATCGCTACAAAAACGTAGCCTATAGGCGAACAAAAATAACTTCTTAATTCTTTTTTAAATATCGCTTTCATTTGCTTCAGCCTCCTCTTCATCAATTTCTTCTGTCTCTTCAATTTCCTCGCTAATCTCTTCCGTTTCGTCTGCAGGTTCTTCTGCAGCAGTACTTTCATCAGTTGTAAGTTGCAGGAATACTTCCTCTAAAGAAAGTCCCATCGTTTTAGACATAAGTATAGGCAATTCCGCCGCTGCAAGTGCAGAGAATACTTTTTTGCGGATATCCACATTTCCCTCTGCCTCTATGATATAATCGTATGTGCCTGACTCTTTCTGTCCGAGTGATTCAATATATGCAATACCGTCAACGTCGTTCAGAGCCTTTTCAATAGCAGAAGACGCACCCTCTACCCGTATCATAAGTCTGTTATCACGCGAAAGTGTTCTTGAAAGATTTTCAGGTGTATCTATAGCCATAATCTTTCCTTTGTTGATAATAATAACTCTTTCGCAGATAGCACTTACCTCAGGCAGAATGTGTGAACTTAAAATAACGGTTCTGTTTTTGCCAAGTTCTTTTATAACATTTCTGATTTCTATAATCTGTTTGGGGTCAAGACCAACTGTAGGCTCGTCTAAAATCAAAATTTCGGGATTGCCGATAAGTGCCTGAGCAATTCCTACTCTCTGTTTATAACCTTTGGAAAGGTTTTTGATAAGTCTGCCCTTAACATCACTTATCTTAACAGTTTCCATAATATCTTCAATGTGCGATTTACGGTCTGCCTTAGGTGCCTTTAAATCAAATACAAAATTGAGATATTCC
>JAZSBW010000119.1:0-17163 GCA_045602585.1 Clostridia bacterium | reverse complement strand
ATTGTACGGCTTCTTTTGCCGGTCCGCCTATAATCTTGCGGTCGTTTACACAAGTTTTAAGGTCAATTGCATGGTAGATATCTTCCTCGATTATATCGCTGCACGCTTTGAATTCGTCTATGGTGAATTCATCAAGGCTTTTGCCTTTGTCAAGCGCATATGCAACCATTTTTCCGACAACTTCGTGTGCCTTGCGGAAAGGCATACCTTTTTTAACAAGATAGTCAGCCGCGTCTGTTGCATTTGTAAACCCGCCTTTTGCACCCTGCTCCATAACGGGTTTGTTTATCTTCATAGTGCGTATCATTTTGGTAAATACCGGCAAGCAGAGTTTGATGGTATCAACGGCATCAAATATACATTCTTTATCTTCCTGCATATCTTTGTTATATGCAAGTGGTAAGCCTTTCATTGTAGTAAGAATACTCATAAGGTCACCGAAAACTCTGCCTGATTTACCGCGAATAAGTTCGGCAACATCGGGATTTTTCTTCTGCGGCATTATTGAACTTCCCGTAGAGCACGCATCGTCCATTTCTATAAACGAAAATTCGTTTGAATTCCAGAGAATCAATTCCTCGCAGAAACGGCTTAAATGCACCATTATGAGGGATAAGCAACTTGCAAGTTCTATAACGTAATCTCTGTCGGATACACCGTCGAGCGAATTTAATGTAATAGAGTCAAAGCCTAACTGGTCTGCAACGTACTGTCTTTCAAAAGGATATGTAGTACCTGCCAATGCACCTGAGCCGAGAGGCATAACATTGGTGCGTTTTGCCCAGTCGTCAAGACGGGTACAGTCACGCTTGAACATCTCAAAATAAGCCATAAGGTGATGCGCCAGAGTAATCGGCTGTGCTTTTTGTAAGTGTGTATAGCCCGGCATAATTGTATCTAAATGCTCGTCGGCCATATCTATAAGACAATTTAAAAGGTCTTTCAAAAGCGCATAAATATCCTTTTCTTCGTCCATCAGATACATTTTAATATCAAGTGCCACCTGATCGTTTCTGCTTCTTCCTGTGTGAAGTCTTCTTCCAACATCGCCTATGCGCTCTATAAGAAGTGTTTCTACATTCATATGTATATCTTCTGCATCGGTCATAAACTCAACTTTTCCGTCTTCGATATCGGCAAGAAGTTCTTTTAATGTTTTAACGAGTGTTTCGCTGTCGCTTTCTGATATTATTCCGCATTTACCAAGCATTTTTGCGTGAGCAATGCTGCCGCGTATATCCTGAGCATACATTCTGCCGTCAAAACGGATTGATGAATTAAAATCGTTTACCTCAGAGTCGGTATTTTTGCTGAATCTGCCGCCCCATAATTTCATAATTAGTCAAAGCCTTTCTGTCCGAGAAAGTCGTTCTTTCTTCCGCCTCGGACGTGCGGAAAAACATTTACATATATTGTATACCAAAATCCGATAAATTGCAATGATAAATTGACAGGAGTACGTATATAATTGTATACAAATTTGTTTTTCAATATTCATGTTGATATGATGCACAAAATTTCAATGTTTTTGTGAACGAAATGAACGAACTCATAAACTGTTGGTTGACAATCATATACTGTTGTGATAAAATATTGCGAAAGGAGTGAAAGGGTAAATGAGTTATCAGATTTTAATGCATTTTTTAGAACACGGCGAGTATTTCCTGCGCATAATTATAGCGGGAATTTGCGGCGCCGTTATTGGCTATGAACGTAAAAACAGAATGAAAGAGGCAGGAATACGTACACACCTTATTGTGGCGATAGGCTCAGCGCTTATGATGGTGGTTTCAAAATACGGGTTCGCAGATTCTCTTGCTGAATTCGGCAAGGCAGATGCATCGCGTATAGCGTCGCAGATTGTAACAGGTGTAGGTTTCCTTGGTGCAGGAACTATCTTTGTGCGCAAAAATGCAATCAGCGGTTTGACTACTGCCGCTGGTATATGGGCAACGGCAGGTATTGGCATGGCTATAGGCGCAGGAATGTACAGTGTGGGAATTGCTACGGCTGTAACTATTACAATTGTGCAGTTTGTGTTTCACGGTCACTTTAAAGTGTTGCGTACTCCATCTGCCGAAAATATTTCTATAAGAATTACCGAGGCAGGGGACACTCTTGAGTATGTTCGCTCTCAACTTACCGGTGACGGTATTGAAATTTTGAATATCAAAATGGATAAAAGTGCTTCCGGAATTATAAATCTGGATATATATGCAAAATTCCCGTCAGATTATAATAAGGGCAGACTTGTAGATATGTTTATAGATAACGAAAAAGTAAAAACGGTGGAATATTAAAGTTTAAAGCAAAGGAAATTTATATCTCTCCTTTGCTTTTTTAGTTGATTTTGTATAAATTTTGTGATAAAATTATTATATGATATTGACGGTTATTATAATTTGACAAAATTTATATTGGTGAGGTATATATAGTGAAAAGATTACTGTGTATCATAAATTCATTGAATGTTGGCGGTGCTGAAACCTTTTTAATGAAAATCCACCGCAATATAGATAAAACAAAATATCAGATAGATTTTTGCGTTATGAGTGCTGAAATTGGTGTTTATGAAGACGAAGTAATTGCGCGCGGCGGAAGAATATTCCACATCGTTTCAAAGAGTGAGAATCCTATAAAATGTTTTTGTGCCATCAGGCGTATCGTAAAAGAAAACTGTTATAAATATGCATTTCTTGTAAACGAAAATTCTCTTTCTGCAATTGACCTTGTTGCCGCCAAATTAGGTGGAGCGAAAATTCTTGCAATGCGCACTACCAATGGCGCAATTTTAGACAGAAAACTAAATTTTTTACATAATATATTCAAGTTTTTACCAAAGATAGTTCCTAATGTTAAAATAGCACCGTCTTTAGAGGCGGCAGAGTATACATTCGGCAAAGGCAGTATGGACAGAGGAAAAGTTCATATGCTTAATAACGGACTTGATTTTGAATTATACAAATTTAATTCTGACAAACGTGATGCCTTGCGAAAGGAAATTGGTATTGAAAACAGTCTTATCGTAGGACATATTGGAAGATTTTCAGCACAGAAAAATCATGATTTTTTAATAGATATTTTCAGTTGCGTCTGCAAGAGAAACAACAATGCTAAATTGTTGCTTGTGGGTATTGGGGAGTTGGAAAATATTATTTATGAAAAAGTTAAAAAACTTGGTATAGAGGACAAAGTTGTTTTTCTTGGAAGAAGAAGCGATGTTCCCGAACTTATGTCAGCATTTGATGTGCTATTATTCCCATCGTTCCATGAAGGTATGCCCAATGTTGTTATAGAAGCTCAGGCCGCAGGACTACCATGTGTAATATCCGATACCATCACATCTCAGGCAGATATTACAGGTCTTGTTAAGTATCTGCCATTGGATGCATCTGCGGCATTTTGGGCGGAGGAAGTGATAAAAACGGCATCTTTGGCAGAACGTGAAAACACACGAGACAAATTTTATAATGCCGGATATGACCAGAATTCTGTAACTAAAGAATTTATTCGTTTAATTTTTGAAAGGGATATGAAGTAATATGTATTTGCGCAGATATATTGAAGAACCAACAGAGTCAAAAGGCTCTAAACTTATACTGGTGCTTATTACAATGTATATGGCATCTGTTTTGCTGTTTACTACATATCAGTCATTAAATGTTATATCACAAGGTATTTTTGTGCTTGCGTTTGGTGGTTGTACTGCATATATGATTTTTAAAGGAAAAAATTTTCGTGTAGATACATTTATAATACTGTTTGCCTCATTTATTCTTTTTTGCTTTGTTGCATTGTCTTGGTCAATAGACGTGGGGAAATCGCTGGAGGCTATAATAACGCTTGTGCAGTTGCTTATTATGTCGATTATTTTTTATTCATATATAAGTGCGTATGAAAATATAGAGTCGTTTATTTGCGGACTTATGATATCGGGCTTGATTTGCGCATTTGTTGTAGTAGAGTACTATGGAGTAATCGAATATATCAGACTGATGCTTCTTGGTGAACGTCTTGGCGGTGGAATAGCAAATGTTAATTCTATAGGAATTTACCTTTCAATAACTACTATTGTTGCTTTCTATCAGGCATATTTTAAAGAAAAAAAATATTGTTACGTATTTATGATATTTGCATTGTTGGTGGCACTTGGTACGGGTTCGCGTAAGTCGATTGCAATGATTGCTTTGGGTATAGGGTTGCTTCTTCTTATGAAATACAGAGAAAATATTTCTCTTGCGGCTTTTGCAAAGTTGTTGGTTGCTGTGTTTGCATTGTTGATTATTCTTAACTGGATGTCAACAATGCCGATATTCCAAGGCGTTTTTTCACGTATATCAACTATGTTCGGTGGCGAATCAGGAGAAATAGATGGTTCTGCCGAAGCAAGATTTACAATGATAGAAATCGGTTGGGAATCATTCAAGAAACGCCCATATACTGGTGTGGGAATTAGCAACTCATATTTGATTACTCAGGAATATTTAGGTCGTAGCACTTATCTGCACAATAATTTTATTGAACTGCTTGCTTGCGTTGGCATAGTGGGATTTTTGATATATTATGCAATTTATTTTTATCTTATAAAAAATTTGTATGTTCTTTCTGTTGCTACGGGAGATACTGCCGTTACATTGATGTTTGCAGTTATGGCTTCTTTTTTTGTAATGGGTTTTGGTATGGTATCATATTATGATAAAATGACGTATATATATTTTTCAATGGCGGCGGCCACCATTGCAATATGCCGTCGTGAAATAGCAAATCAGGAATATTTAATTGATGAACAAACAGAAAATGAAAAATTAAACGGAGACAAGACATATGACTCACGAGTTTGAAGATATGCTGCGGCTTTTAGGTGC
Organism: Clostridia bacterium; assembly: GCA_045602585.1. GTDB lineage: Bacteria > Bacillota > Clostridia > UMGS1810 > UMGS1810 > SIG455. The sequence goes on along the minus strand of JAZSBW010000119.1, from coordinate 12,298 downwards.
CGGAGCACGCGGATATGAGGTTTCAGCCGCGCAAATGGATATGGAAGCCGTGCGTGCATGTGCAATTTTGCAGGGTGTGTGGCCTATCGTATATAAAGCAGCAGAAAAAACTGCTGATGTAAGCAGATGGCGCAATGAATTTATAACTGCAGTTGCTAAATCTGTAACACGTAAAGAGTTTACGCTTTCAATTATAAAAAAACTTGAAGAGAACGGAATCATTTGTTGTTTAATGAAGGGTGCTGTTGTGGCGGATTTGTATGCACAACCGGAGTGCAGAATTTCAGGTGATACGGACATATATATAAATCCGGCAGATGAGTATAAGGCTGTAACTTTTTTGAAAGAAAACGGATATGACGTTGAAAAAAGAGCAAAGAACGACCATCATGTAAAAGCCAGACATCCGGTTGGAGGTTTGCTGGAATTACATGTGCGTTTATATTCTAAGACAAGCGAGAATATAGTTTTTGGCGGTCATATCACTTATAGTGATAAATATGAAAAGGTACTGATAAACGGTAATGTGTTTCACGTTATGACGCCAGATGATGAATTAATGTACCTTACTGCTCACTATATAAAGCATCTTGTAAATGGCGGGTGCGGAATCCGTCAGGTTATGGACTTGCTGTTGTATATAGAAAAAAATCGCGATAAGATAGATTTTGAAAAATATAATGAAACTTTAAGGAAACTCAGGTACGACAAACTGATAAACGTACTTAAATCTGTTGGAACAACATACTTCGGGTATGACTATCCTATGTGTGATAAAATTCTTATGGACAAACTTTTAACTGATATGGAAAAAGGCGGAACGTTTGGGTATTTAGCAGATGATCGTACAAATTTCATTGACATATATTGTGCAAAGCGTGCATCTTCAAAAACACAACAGTTTGTTTATTCCAAAATAAGCTCCGAGAAAAATATTTTCTTTAAGTTGTTTCCTCCGAAATGGTATCTTGCTAAAGCGGGATATGGATATGCAAAAAATTCATTATTAATCCCGTTTGCGTGGTTCAACAGATTGTTTAATATTGCTGTTCGACGGATAAAAAGTTATGATGAAAATAAAATGGCAGCTGAGAAATCAAATAAACGTCTTGAAATTATGAAAGAACTTGGAATGATAGATTAAAAAGATATAAAGGAGAAATGATAACGTATGAAAATTGTTGTAGCAGGAACTGGTTACGTAGGGCTGTCAAATGCAATTCTGCTGGCCCAGAAAAACGAAGTTTGTGCTGTGGACATCATTGAAGAAAAGGTTGAAATGATAAACAGAGGAATTTCACCAATTAAAGATGCTGAAGTGGAGGAGTACCTTGCAAAGGGCAATCTTAATCTCAAGGCTACAACAGATGCTTCTTCTGCATATACGGAGGCAGATTTTGTTATTATTTCCACACCTACAAACTATGACCCCAAGTTAAACTATTTTGATACTTCTACCGTTGAATCTGTTATTGAAAAAGTTATGGAAATCAATCCCGATGCGGTTATGGTTATAAAATCCACAGTACCTGTTGGGTATACCAAGGGTGTGATTGAAAAATACGGGTGTAGGAACATACTGTTTTCGCCCGAGTTTTTGCGTGAGGGTAAAGCGCTTTATGATAATCTTTATCCTTCTCGCATTGTAGTGGGATGTCCCGAAGATAATGAATATCTTCTGCAAAAAGCAAAGCGGTTTGCGGATTTGCTTGCAGAGGGCGCAATCAAAGAGGAAATCCCCAAGATATTTACTAATCTTACCGAAGCGGAAGCAATAAAACTTTTTGCCAATACATACCTTGCTATGAGGGTGTCGTTTTTTAATGAACTTGATACTTATGCTCAGGTAAGAGGGCTCGATGCCAAGCAGATAATAGAGGGTGTATGCTTAGACCCGCGTATAGGCACGCATTATAATAACCCGTCTTTTGGTTATGGAGGATATTGCCTGCCGAAAGATACAAAGCAACTGCTTGCAAATTATAAAGATGTTCCGCAGAATATTATGACGGCTATAGTAGATGCCAACAGAACGCGCAAAGACTTTATAGCAGATAGTATTATAGAGAAAAATCCTGAAGTGGTCGGCATTTACAGACTTACTATGAAGGCTGATTCGGACAATTTCAGGCAATCGTCCATTCAGGGAGTTATGAAAAGAATTAAAGCAAAAGGTATAGAGGTTGTAGTGTATGAGCCGTCTTTGAAAGAGGATAAATTCTTCAATTCCAGAGTTATACGTGATTTGGACGAATTTAAATCCTTGTGCGATGTTATAGTTGCAAACAGATATGGCGCAGAACTCGAAGACGTACTCAGCAAAGTATATACAAGAGATTTGTACTTCAGAGATTAATAAAGCATATTGATGTCTGTACCGCCTAAATATCGCAAGCGGTCACAGACATCAATACGCTTATGAGAATATATTTTTTGAGGAGATTACTATGAAAAAAATTCTTGTTACAGGCGGAGCGGGATTTATAGGATTTCATCTTTCAAAAAGGCTTTTAGAAGACGGCTATGATGTAGTAGGGTACGACAATATCAACGATTATTACGATGTATCGTTAAAATATGCTCGTCTTGAGATATTAAAAAAGTTTTCCAATTATACTTTTGTAAAAGGTGATTTGGTAGACAAAGACGCGGTAAATAAACTTTTTGAAGACAATAGATTTGATATTGCCGTAAACCTCGGCGCTCAGGCAGGGGTAAGGTATTCTATAGAAAATCCGCAGGCTTATATAGACTCTAACATTGTTGGCTTTTTCAATATTTTAGAGGCTTGCCGTCATAATCCGGTGTCGCACCTTTTGTATGCTTCGTCTTCATCTGTGTATGGAAATCAGGAAAAAACTCCTTTCTCCACAGACGATAATGTTGACCACCCGATAAGCCTTTATGCGGCAACAAAAAAAAGTAACGAACTTATGGCATTTACATATAGCCACCTTTACGGCATACCTGCAACGGGACTGCGTTTCTTTACTGTTTATGGTCCCTACGGCAGACCCGATATGGCATACTTTAGTTTTACAAATAAAATTATGAAGGGCGAGCCGATAAAGATATTCAATAACGGCGATATGTACAGAGATTTTACATACGTTGATGATATCGTTCAGGGTATTTGCAATATGCTTGAAAATCCGCCCAAGCCGGACGAAAACGGCGACAGACATAAAGTTTATAATATAGGAAATAACTCTCCCGAAAAACTTATGTACTTTATAGAAACATTGGAAAAGTGCATAGGCAAAACGGCGGTAAAAGAGTATTTGCCTATGCAGGCGGGCGATGTTTACCAGACATATGCAGACGTAAGCGAACTTATGAGAGATTTTGATTTTAAACCGTCTACAACTATAGAAGAGGGACTTTCAAAATTTGCTGAGTGGTACAAGGAATATTATAATATTTAAAACCATACCTTGACAATCGGGCAAATAGAATATATAATTATAATATTGGAATTTCATTACATTAAGGAGGATTACAAATGAAATCAAAAAGCATTGCAAAGTTTACGCTTGCGGTTTTGGTTATAGCCATTCTGGCATACATTGCTGCTTGCGGACTTACTATCGGAAATTATTCTATTCCGAAAGCACTTGATCCGGAAAACGGAATTAAAAGAGGTTTAGACCTCGCAGGAGGTTCTGTTATAGTATTTGAGGCAGACACCACCGAAGACGTGTCTGAAGAAAATATGGCGGCTGTTAAAGCGGTACTCAGAAGCCGTCTTGATATGCAGGGTTACCACGAGGCAGTTGTTTCTCAGCAGGGCGACAAGCGCGTGCGTGTTGAAATCCCCTCAATCACCAATCCTGAAGAAGCAGTTGCACTTTTGGGTGCTACAGCAAAACTTACTTTCAGAGATTATGAGGGTAACGTTGTTTTAGTTGGCGGCGATGATGTTAAAAATGCTAAAGCCGTTTATGAACAGGTTGATAATAACGGTACAAAGGGATACCTTGTTCAACTTGAACTTACATCTGAAGGTCAGAAAAAATTTGCTGACGCAACCGAAAGAATTTCTACTCTTGCAGACGGCAATAACATAATCGCTATTTACTTAGACGAGGAAATGATTTCAGCACCAAGAGTATCTGAAAAAATCGATAGCGAAACTTGCGTAATTACAGGTGACTTCACACAGGAAATCGCAACAACTCTGGCAGGACAGATTCAGTCAGGTCAGTTGCCATTCGCACTTAAAGATATCGAACTTAGAAGCGTTGGACCGCAACTTGGTGAAAAAGCGCTTGATAACAGCCTTTTGGCAGGCGGAATCGGCTTGCTTCTTGTAATGATATTTATGCTTATTATATACCGTATGTGCGGTTTTATTGCTGACATCGCATTGGTTGGCTATATTTCAATCGTAGCAATTATCCTTTCGTTGTTCAGAGTAAACCTTACTCTGCCGGGTATCGCAGGTGTTATCTTAACCATTGGTACAGCGGTTGACGCAAACGTAATTATATTTGAAAGAATTAAAGAAGAACTCGGCGTTGGTAAAACACTCCGTGCATCAGTTGAGGCAGGTTTTAAACGTGCATTCTCTGCAATTGTTGACTCTAACATCACAACACTTATTGCAGCAGCAGTTCTTTTCTACTTCGGTACAGGTACAATCAAAGGTTTTGCAGTAACATTGTTCATCGGTACAATCGTAAGTTTGTTTACAGCAATCTTTGTAACAAAGTTCCTGCTTAAACAGATGATTGGTTTCAACCTTAAAAATCCAAAACTCTACAGCGCTGCGAAAGGAGGCAAACAGAATGTTTAATATCGTAAATCACAGAAAAATATTCTTTGCAATTTCGATTATTATTTTATTAATCGGTGTAGTTTGCTTCGCTATCAACGGCCTTAATACTGATATTGATTTTACAGGCGGTACTGCTATATATGTAGACCTCGGCACTGCTTATGACGAAGCGGCTGTAAGAGATTGTGTAGACGCAGTTGAGGGCGTAACCGTTTCAAGCGTACAGAAAACAGACGAAAACGGCGCACTTGTTAAAACAACTGCAATCGACACAGAACTCCGTACAAAAGTTACAGAGGCACTCACAGCAAAATTTGAAAACTCAACAGTTATGTCTGTAGATAACGTAAGCGCAAGCGTAGGTCAGGAATTGTGGTCAAATGCTGCACTTTCAATCTGCATTGCGGCTATATTGATGCTTATCTACATCACATTCCGTTTTGAAGTTCTTTCAGGTATTTCAGCGGTGCTGGCGCTTGTTCACGATATGCTTATGATGATTGCTATCTATGCTATCTTCCAGTTCCCTGTAAACACATCTTTCATTGCGGCTATCCTTACAATACTCGGTTACTCAATTAACGCAACAATCGTTATCTTCGACAGAATCAGAGAAAACACAAGATTCTTAAAGAAAGAAACTTTCGGCGATGTTGTTAATAAGAGTGTATGGCAGTCTATGGGACGTTCAATCAATACATCAATTACAACTTTGCTTACAATCGTAATGGTGTATATCCTTGGTGTTCCATCAATTAAAGACTTTGCACTTCCGCTTATTATCGGTATAGTAGCAGGTACCTATTCTTCAATCTTTATTGCAGGTCAGTTCTGGGTACTGTTTAAAGGAAATAAAACTGTTAAATAATTAAATGCTTTAATAAAAAAATGACCCTCGTACATAAGTACGGGGGTTGTTTTTATGGTTTTTCGCATATCTTAATGGTATGCGGTTTTAAATGTACTTTTATGACTATTGTAGGGGCGGATGCCCACATCCGCCCGCAAATGACAAACGGGACGATGTAGGCATCGTCCCCTACATGGTTTTCCCCCTAAGAACCCCTTTATATATCCGTAATTATCCTCTTGACCTTAAAATTACAATATGGTATAATTTACTTGCGATACAACTGAATAAGAAGTACCTTCTCGTAGGAGAATACCTGTCAAAAGGTGTTCTCCTGTTACTGGTTCCTACGGAAGGATTCAGTTGTGTCGCAAACAAACAGGAAGCACTTTTTGGGTGCGTTCCTTGTGGGCGCACCTTTTTAATTTTAAGGAGGTATTTAATATGGAAGTTACAAAAGAAAATTTAAGAGAAATCCTTGAAAAATGGGATATGGAGCATATGGAAGAAGCGCTAATACGCATTATTGACAATGAAGATTTTGACTATGAAGAACATTTCGATCTCTTGGCAATGGGTATACATCATGCATACGAGAATATATATCGTTTTATAGGCAGCAAACTTACTCTCGGTGAAAGAGCAGAACTTTTGGATCTGGTTGATTTATATAAAGAAGGCAACATGAATATAATTTTTGAATTAGGCTTCTTTTTAGGCTGGAAAAAACACTCCCCATTATTTTGAATGGGGAGTGTTAATTTTTTTATATATTATACGTTTGTGCTATAGTTTGGAGCCTCTTTAGTAATTGAAATATCGTGTGGATGGCTCTCTCTTAAACCTGCTGCGGTAATGCGTACAAACTTGCCTTTTTCTTTAAGTTCTGCAATTGTAGGTGTACCGCAGTAACCCATGCTTGAACGCAATCCGCCGATTAACTGGAATACTGTGTCAGCAAGAGGGCCTTTGAAGGGTACACGTCCCTCAACACCTTCGGGAACAAGTTTTTTACTGCCTGTCTGGAAGTATCTGTCCTTACTGCCTTTTTCCATAGCGGCAAGTGAGCCCATACCGCGATATACCTTGAAACGTCTGCCCTGATAGATTTCCTCTTCGCCGGGGCTTTCTTCACAACCTGCAAGGAGTGAGCCAATCATAATAACGTCTGCACCTGCGGCAACTGCTTTGGGGAGGTCACCGCTGAATTTAACACCGCCGTCGCCAATAACGGGAATTCCGTATTCCTTAGCAACCTGAGCAGCCTCGTAAATAGCGCTTATCTGCGGAACGCCAACACCTGCAACAACACGTGTTGTACAGATAGAGCCGGGGCCGATACCTACTTTAATAGCGTCTGCACCTGCTTCGATAAGTTCTTTTGCAGCCTCGGCAGTAGCAATGTTACCTGCTATAACGTCAACCTCGGGGAATGCTTCTTTAACTTTCTTCAAGCAGTTGATAATGTTTTGTGAATGTCCGTGAGCGCTGTCGAGAACCAAAACGTCTACTTTAGCCTCAACCAATGCCTTTGCACGGTCAAGCACGTCTGCAGTAACACCTATAGCCGCACCGCAGAGGAGTCTGCCGTTAGAGTCTTTAGCGGCGTTGGGGTACTTAACGCTTTTTTCAATATCTTTAATGGTAATTAAACCTGTTAATTTAAAATCTTTATCTACAATTGGAAGTTTTTCAATCTTGTGTCTGCGCAGGATTTCCTGTGCTTCTTCCATAGTAGTGCCTACGGGTGCTGTTATAAGATTATCTTTAGTCATAACCTTGCCGATGGGTCTGGAATAATCTGTTTCAAAACGCAGGTCGCGGTTTGTAATAATACCAACGAGTTTATCGTTCTCTACAATCGGCACACCTGAAATTTTGTATTTACCCATAAGCGCGTCTGCATCACGCAGAGTGTGCTCGGGTGACAGATGAAAGGGGTCTGCTATAACGCCGTGTTCAGAACGCTTAACTTTATCAACCTCAATCGCCTGCTGTTCGATGGTCATATTCTTATGGATAATACCTATGCCGCCCTCTCTGGCAATGGCTATAGCCAGCGCAGATTCCGTAACGGTATCCATAGCAGAACTCATAAGAGGAATGTTCAGTTTAATTTTTTTTGTAAGTTGTGTGCTGAGGTCTACCATATCGGGAGTTATATCCGATTTCTGCGGTACCAAAAGCACGTCGTCAAAGGTAAGGCCCTCGTATGCAAATTTATCGTGAGTAATAACAAACACGCCCTTTCATTAAAAGTTTATTACCATATATTATACAGAAAAATCGCCTAATAGTCAATAGCATAATTTGCAACAAACATTACGGGAATTTTGTCGTTTAATAGTATAAAACAACAATGCTCCGTGCCGGGGGACATACACGGAGCATTGCTGTATCAAAAAAACATTTTAAAGGTGCACCACAAGATGCCTATGCAAACTACAACCGATGCGGTGTAAACCGCTATGGAGAGTTTTTTCAGCCGTCTGTCGCGGCGGCGCGTACGCAGAAGAGTAAGACCTGTATAGTCGTCTATAATCTTGTCTGCATATGCCACTATGTCAGTTGACCGCTTCGGCCTTAACACAAAAAGCAGTTTATTTATAAATGTATTTTTTTTGCGGTCATCAACCGTCATCGATTTCTCTCCATTCATTGTTAGATTGCTTATATGGGTATTATTAACAGTTTTTAAATATTTATACATTATTTTCCTCCCATATACGTGTGGCTATAACCGTCATATCGTCTTTTGCTTTGCCGCCGCATTGGTAAACTGCAAGTTCAAGCACTTTATCCGCTATTATGTGCGGATTTACGGTGTCCATTGTTTTAAGTCTTTTTTCAAGCCATTTTTCGTCTGTTGACGCGCCCTCCACACCGTCGGACACCATCACTATAAGGGTGTCGCTTTCTATTTTTTTTGAAAAATGCTTTGGTTTGTTTTCTTCTATAATTCCTGCCGGCAGGGAAGATGCGGTAAGTTTTTCAACTGAGTTTCCCGTTTTAATATACGTAGATGCTCCGCCTATTTTAATAAAATCTGCAATCCCCGTATGCATATTTATACTGCACAAATCTATTGTAGAAAAAATCTCTTCCGTTCCCGTAAGCATTAATGACGAGTTTATAAGCCTTATTGCGTGCATTACGTCAAATCCGCAACGCAGAAAGTTTTTAAGCAAATCTATTGTATTTTTACTTTCGCTTGCCGCCGCTTCTCCGCTGCCCATACCGTCGCTTATTGCGGCAACGTATGTGCCGTTTGTAAGGTTCAGCGATGTAAAACTGTCGCCGCACACATTTTCGCCGTGCTTTTTAATGCTTGCCGCACCGGTTGCACGGCAGAAACGCTCACACATACTGTAGGTCAGCAGTACGTGGTTTATGTCACGGTGGATTTCGTTGAATCTTATTTTAACACCAAGTGCATCCGTCAGGCATGGGGCTATAGTGTATTTCATATCCTCTCTGTATTTTTCAGCGGAAAATTTAAGTTCTATTATCATATTGCCGTCACCTTTAAAATACGCAGTTATATTGCTTGGTGTAAACCCTTGTCCGTCCAGTGCGGTGCGTATACGGCTGCGTGTAACATCATCTGCCACGCTTTGTTTTTCTGTTGCCATATCATCGAGTATTTTGGCAATACTACCCATCTGCATACACGCCAATGCTTTACTGTCGGTAAGGCGCTTCTGCCAAAGCAGGTTTGTTCTGTATACTTCGTATGAATCGTTGAAGGAACGCAAAAGATTTTCTGTACGTATGCATCTGTTTTTAAACTCGGGTAAAATATCGTTTATATACGCTTTTCCGTGACTTTGTGCCGCATAGAGTAATTGCAGAATTGCTTTTTTTGTTTCAGCACCTTTTTTCTGCCAACAACAGTAACGCAAACTGCAGTCTGCACACGAACGCTCGCCCGTTCTGTTTACAAGCGCATTTATTTCCATTTTCATAATCTCATCATTTGATTTTGTCGGCGCATTTTTGGAAAGAATATTTAATGACTCTGCAATTTTTGTAAGGCGGTCGTTGTATATCGTTCGCACTTTATCGTTATCACTATATACCGATGCGGTGCTTATGCCAGATATATGTGCAACAGTATCTATAAAACTTTTTGGCATTGCAAGCATAAGTACCGAGGCTATAAGTATTTCATAAACATTTATTAAAATTTCGGTAGAGCCGTTTAAAATTACGGTTATTACAGCGTTTGCAAATATAAAGCCTAATGTTATGCCTGTTTTTCCGTACCGTTTAAAAAGTGACGATATAAGCGACGAAAACGCATATGCGCCAATCACGCTGCCTGCGTTATATGTGCCTATGCAGTTTACTGCGCCTGCCACTATGCCGACTACCGCACCCGTCGGTACAGATACGTGCATATTAAGCATTAGGATTACGGTTATGCTGAGCACATTGCCGATTTTAATACCGAACACAGGCGGAATATTATTAAACGCCAAAAGAGTTACCGCAAAAACATATACAACTCCTACTGCCTCCTCGTTGCTTAAAACGGTGCGCCGTCTTGCAGAAAATATAACTGGCATTGCTTTGTCTGTTGCAAGAACTCCTATTGCGCACAAAAACGATTCTGCAAAGTTTATCAGCGTATCGTATACCAAAAGTCCGCCTTTAACCGATGCAACTGTTTTTGCCAGAAACAAAAGCGCTCCCGCAACAGAGGCTTTTACCGATGTTTTAAAAGGCTTGTCCCACAGTATGTTTATAAATGCAAGTGCCGCCGCCGTAAGCACATAGCACATGGCTATTACGGACGGATGCGCAATCAAACTGCCTGCCGCCACACCCGCAAGGGTAGGGATAAGATTTTTTGTCGTGCACACAGACGCAAAAAATGCCGTGCCGAACGGGGTTAATCCGCCCATAACCTTTGCACACGACATAGCAAGCGACATACCAAAATATATAGCACTTTTTATATCAGGTTTTTTGTCAATATGTAACCTTGTTTTTATCCGCTTGAAATTTATTTTCGGTATTGGCACCAAAGCCGTTTTTTGCATATACAATCACTCCTTGAAAAGATAGTAACATATAGTGTATGTAAAAATATGTAAATTAATGAGCAGCCCATATAAAATGTTTTCGACAAATTGCTTTATTTGACTTTAAGGTGATAAAGTTGTATAATATTTCTATAAATGATTGTGAGGCTAAAATATTATGAAAACTAAAAGAAAAAACATAACTCTGCTGCGCAGAGTGTTGCCGTATTTTTTAAAGTATCGTGTTACGCTTTTTAAAGATTTATCGTGCGCAACCCTTACCACTATATGCGAACTTGTTCTGCCGCTTATTGTGCGCTATATTACCTCTCAGGCGGCGGATAATATTGAGGCGCTTTCTGTTACTGCAATTTTGCTTCTTGGCGGGGCGTATCTTGTTCTGCGTGTTATAGATACTGCCGCAAGTTATTATATGCAGTCCGTAGGGCACATTATGGGCACGCAGATTGAAACCGATATGCGCAGAGATTTATTTGCGCATCTGCAAAGGCTTCCGTACTCGTATTACGATAACACCAAAATAGGGCAGATAATGTCACGTATAACATCTGACTTATTTGATGTTACAGAGTTTGCTCATCACGGTCCTGAAGAACTTTTTATAACCACAATTAAAATAATTGTTTCATTTGCTGTTTTATCGTCTTTTAATATTTATCTTACACTTATCATTTTTTCAATTCTGCCCGTGATGCTGTTCTTCTCGTACAAATTCAACAGACGTATGAAAAAAGCATTCAAGGAATCACGCGTGCAGGTGGGTGAGATTAACTCTCAGGTAGAGGACAGTCTGCTCGGCGTACGTGTAGTAAAATCTTTTGCAAACGAAGATGTTGAAAAAGGCAAGTTTGAAAAAGGTAATATGAAATTCCTTAAAATCAAACGCGGTATGTACCACTGTATGGCAAGTTTCCACAGTACAACAAGGTTGTTTGACGGAATTATGTATATAGCCGTTGTTGTGGCAGGCGCATTTTTCCTGCGTGGCGGAATGATTACATCGGGCGATTTTATGGCGTATCTGCTTTACGTTACAACGTTGCTTACATCTATCCGCAGAATCGTTGAGTTTATGGAGCAGTTCCAAAGAGGTATGACGGGCATTGAACGTTTTTCCGAGGTTATGGATACTCCTGTTGATATTGAAGACTCTCCCGATGCAGTTGAACTTACCGAAGTTAAAGGCGATATTGAGTTTGCAGATGTTACATTCGGTTACGAAACTGAAAAGGGGAATGTGTTAAACCAAGTTAATTTAACTATTCCAAATGGCGCAAATGTGGCGTTGGTTGGTCCGTCGGGCGGTGGTAAAACCACCCTGTGCAGTCTGATACCCAGATTTTACGAAGTTACAAGCGGTGCTATTTTGATAGACGGCAAAGACATACGCTCCTATACACAAAATTCTCTGCGCAGGCAGATAGGCGTTGTTCAGCAGGACGTGTATATGTTCTCGGGCACTATTGCCGAAAATATTCTCTATGGCAGACCCGATGCCACACGTGCAGAAGTTGAACAAGCCGCAGCACTTGCCGGTGCGCACGAGTTTATATCTTCACTCCCGAATGGCTACGACACCTATGTGGGCGAGAGGGGAGTTAAACTTTCAGGCGGTCAGAAACA
>JAZSBW010000118.1:0-5690 GCA_045602585.1 Clostridia bacterium | reverse complement strand
TTTTTATTTAAAATACTTAATGTGTTTGCCAAACTTCCCGTTTTAAAGCAATGCAACAGATTGCTCGGCGGACTTTTTGGCATTGTAAGCGGAATTTTTTGGGTATGTATTGCGACTCTTGCGCTTACATATATATCAATTATTCCGTCAGTAGAGTTTTTACGCGAGATTATGGATACTTCCTATGTCGTCAGTATGGTTGCCGAGAACAGTTTTTTGCTCGGTTTTTTCCCTGATGTAAAATAAAATATAGGAAAGTCGGTGTAGCCAATGATAAATATTTATAAAACAATTAACGGTGTTATAACTGCTGTTGATAATATAGAAAAAGATTGCTGGATTAATATGACAGACCCGCAGGAGGACGAACTTAAGTCCGTTTCTTCTGCTTTGGGGATAGAGATGGATTTCCTCCGTGCAGCGCTTGACGATGAGGAAAGTTCCCATATAGATATTGAAGAAGAACAGATACTTACAATTATAGATATCCCGCTTGCTACAGAGGAAAATGGTGCTATTATATATTCAACTATGCCTTTGGGCATTATATATGCAAAGGATAATATAATAACGGTTTGTCTTAAAGAAAATTCCATTCTTGCTGAGTTTGCGCAGGGTAGAATGAAAGGCGTTTATACTAATATGAAAGCGCGTTTTATATTCCAGATTCTGTATAGGGTATCTGTAAGATATCTCCAATACCTTAAACAGATTGATAAAGTATCTAAAGATATGGAAAAGCAATTGCATAAATCAATGAAGAATGAGAAACTTTTTCAAGTGCTTGATTTGGAAAAAAGTTTGGTTTACTTTTCCACATCATTAAAGGCCAACGAAGCAACAATTAAAAAACTTTCACGAGGAAGAATTATTAAATTGTACGAAGAAGACGAAGACCTGCTTGAAGACGTACTTATAGAAGTCAGTCAGGCGATAGAGATGTGTAGTATTTACTCTACAATTCTTTCAAGCACAATGGACGCTTTTGCTTCTATTATTTCAAACAACTTAAATATTGTGATGAAATATCTTGCTTCATTTACAATTATACTTTCTGTACCTACTATGATAGCGTCATTTTATGGTATGAACGTAGATGCAATACCGTTTGCACACGCTCCGCATGCTTTTTGGATTGCCATAGGTGTTTCGGCAGTTGCCACGTTAATCGCAACGATAGCACTTATAAAAAATAAACTCTTATAAAAACATATTACCCCTGATTATCGTGTGTATATCAGGGGTATAACTATATAGTATGGAGGAGATATCAATGAAATATTGTAGCGAAGAGATGATTAAAAAAATTGATGAATACATTAACATGTATAAAAATAAAATCGTTGAAGACTTGTTAGAACTTGTAAAAATCCCGTCTGTAAATGTTAAGCCGAAACCGCAGGCACCATTTGGCGAAAAATGTGCCGAGATGCTTGGTATTACGGCCAAACTTTTTGAAGATAACGGATTTAAAACAGATATAAACTTAGAAAGTGGATATGCACTTTCCTATTACGGAAACGCAGAAAAATCAATCGGGATATTTTCGCATACAGACGTGGTGCCTGTTGACGATAAATGGCAAGTGTGTAAGCCTTTTGAACCGGTTGTAAAAGACGGATATATATTTGGACGTGGCTGTAATGACGACAAGTCGGGCGTTATAGAAATGTTGTACGCTGCTAAAATTATCCGCGATCTTGGACTGAATTTTAAAAGCAAACTTGTTATGTTTAATGGCAGTAACGAAGAATCCGGCATGGAAGATATCACCGCTTTTGCAGAAAATGAAATTATGCCCGATGTTTCGTTGATCCCCGATGCAATGTATCCTTGTGTTTGCGGTGAACGCAGTATGCTGCGTTTTGATATAATCAGCAAAAATAAAGTAAGTACAATCAAAAAATTTCACGGTGGCGAAGCATTTAATATTGTGCTTGGTGAATTAAAGGCAGAACTTGTATATAGTGATATGCTGTGGAAGCAGATTTCCGATATATGTGACGGAAATGAAAATTTTGAGATTTCAAAAGATGCAGATACAATATATGTTACATCAAAAGGTATTGCGAAGCACGTTATGGATGCTGAAACTTCTTTAAATGCGGCAAAGGTTATGGCAGATATGCTTGTTAAATGCCCTGCAATGGGGGATAACGATATAAAAATTCTTGAAGATGTATCAAAATATCTTTCGGATTGCTACGGCACAGGATTTGGCATTGCACATGATGATGAGATTTTTGGCAGACTTGTATGTGCAAACGGCATAGTGCGAATGACTGATGATAATAAAATCAAGTTGACTTTTGATAACCGTATAGGACTTTCGTATAATCTGGAAGATGTGAAAAAACAGATTTGCTCAGTTTGTAACGATTCATGGAATATTAATATAACCGATGAAAGTGCAGGTTATAATATTGATGATAATAATCCCGTTAAAAGAGTTTTGGAAGATGTATTTGCAAGTATTTCAGGCATTAAAGGAGTCGAAGGATTCAGAATTGCCGGCGGTACGTATGCCCGAAAACTAAAAAATGCATTTCCAATTGGTACTGTGGCATACTATAAAGCAGAAAGAATTGATATGCCTGAAGGTCACGGCGGTGTGCATCAGCCTGATGAAATGATGAGCGTGGACGGTTTTTTAGAGGCTATAAAAATACTTGTATGTGCCTTGGTAGAAATAGATGCTACTATTAACGAATAAAAAGGAGTTTTATGTGTACTGCAATTTCTGTTACTGTAAAAGACTATTATTTTGGAAGGAATCTTGACTTCCATCATACATTTGGTGAAAAAGTTACAATTACACCACGTAATTATTGTTTTGAGTTTACGAATGGCCAAAGGTGTGCTAATCATTATGCAATTATAGGAATGGCTTTGCCGTATAATGATTATCCTTTGTATTTTGATGCAGTAAATGAAAAGGGGCTTGGCATAGCCGGGCTTTATTTTCCCGATAATGCAGCTTATAATTCTGCTATGAGTGATAAAACAAATATTGCATCTTACGAACTAATAACCTGGGTTTTAACTCAATGCGAAAGTGTATCTCAAGCAGAAAAATTGCTCGAAAATATCAATATAACCGATGATGCGTTTGATGAAATTTTGAAACCGTCGCCTTTGCATTGGATAATATCGGATAAAGAAAAATCAATAACGGCAGAGCAAACTTCAAAAGGATTCGCCATATACGAAAATCCCGTAGGAGTTTTAACTAATAATCCGCCTTTTGATATGCAACTTTTTAATTTGAATAATTATATGAATATATCCCCGAATGACCCTGAAAACAGTTTTTCGGATAAAATAGATTTAAAGCCATATAGCAGGGGAATGGGTGGTATTGGTATCCCCGGCGACCTTTCGTCAATGTCGCGCTTTGTACGTGCGTGCTTTACAAAACTAAATTCTGTTTACGGTGACACAGAGAACGAGATAGTGCATCAGTTTTTTCATATATTGTATTCGGTGTATCAACAAAAAGGTTGCGTAAAAGTGGGAGATGAGTTTGAAATCACAAATTACACATCTTGTTGCAATTGTGATAAAGGTATATACTATTATACGACGTATTATAACAATACAATTCGCTCCGTTGATATGTATAAAGAAAATCTGGAAAGCGATAAAATAATTTTTTATAATATTGATAATTGAAAGTGTTTTCTGCTTTTTTGATTTGCATTTTGATTATGCTATAATACTTTTGATGGCTTAGAGGTAGATTCACAGAAAATGTTATGCCGGATAAGGCTACGGACTTAGATATCCGTTTTCTTATCCGGCATTTAATATGTTTGTTTTTATATTAATATATGGTGTTATAGGTGGTTTTTTGTTTAGATTATTGTTATTATGAAGATGACAAAAAAGATTAAAAAAATTGTTCTAATATTTATCGGATATTGATTCGCAAATTGTTTTTTGTGTTGCTATAGTTGCCAACGTATCACCTAATTGCACAAGTATTACGGCAAGCAGCGTTATTTCATCAGTGCTCAATTTACACGACAAAGCATTTGCAATTGCCGTTATTGACGCAGTTAATTTGCTCGTATTCATAGTATCACCTCTGGTATTATTTTATGTGAGGTGATATTTATATGTGAAAATCAAAAAATTCAAATAGATATTATCTGTATATTGCTTCGCATCGATATATTGGCTGACCTTTTTCTGAAAACATTTTTTCGTACTCTGTCATAACATTATCTACAAAATCAGAATTGTGTAAATCAAACGAAATGTTTTTAAGTCTCATATCATAATCGGAAAAAGAATTTAGAGAGAATTCGAAAAGATTTCTGTTATCGGTTTTAAAATGGATTTCTCCGTTTTTAGACAAAAGTTTTTCCCATAACGCAAGATGATTTGAGTGAGTTAATCGACGCCTGCGATAACTGTTTTTGTGCCAAGGATCGCAAAAATTTATGTAAATAACGTCGCATTTTGTTTTTGTTTCAAATCCATATAGCATATTTGCATCTCCTGCCAAAAATTTCACATTAGTAAGTCCTTCATTTTTGATTTTTTCGGCAGCAAGTACTAATACATTGCTGTTTTTTTCTACGGCAATAAAGTTAATGCGCGGATTTCGTTTGGCAGTTTCGAGTATAAAACCGCCTTTGCCGCATCCGATTTCCATTCTGAGTGGATTATTATTATCAAATATTGCTTTAATGTCACCATTGTATTTTGTAATATCGTATATAATTAAATCAGAACAGTTTTCCAACCTTTCAACAAGATGTTTCTTTTTCCTCATTCGCATATGAAAAAACTCCTTTTAGTGATGGATAACAAAAAACCAAGACATATGTCTTGGTTAAAGTGCGGATAAGAGGACTGTTACTCTTTTTAAGGGAGAGCCCTGTATCGCGCCTTTTATCTCTAAACTTTTGATTCTTATTAACTTGCATCCTTAGTATAACACAAATCGTCTAAGATTTCAACTGTTCCAACAAATTTATAGTAGATATTTATATCCTGATAAGTTTCAACCTGATATTCGTACTTTTCGCCGACTTCAATTCTATCTATAAGCTCATGGAGAATCTCGTATGTGAGTTCTTTAATTCCAATGTACTTTTCAATTAGATTAACAAAGTCTATGGCATTATCCTTTGACTTGTGGTATTCGTTAAGCTCACTTTCTGTTCTTGATGCCTCGGCTTTTAATTCTGCCTGTTCTGCTTCATATCCTGCGAGGAGTGATGCCATTCTCTCGCTTGATAAATTCCCTAAGACTGAATTTTCATAGGTCTTTGTTATAAGGATTTCAAGCTCGCCGATTCTCTTGTTGGCTTTTGCAAGCTTTCGTTGATTGTCTTTGGTTTCTGCCATAATCTTCTGCTCGTTGCATTTAAGTGCCGCTTTGTATAGGGCATCTCTGTCGGTTTCAAGCATCACAGTCTTTGCATATATGTCGGCAAGGACTACACCATATAACTCATCATACCTTATGTAATGGGATGGGCAGTATTGCTTACCCTTTAGGTTATATGTGTTGCATACATAAGACTTGGTTGCATTGGAGAAGACCAAAGCTTTTTTGCAATCCATACATTTTATTATCTTTGCAAAGATTTGTGTTTCACCTGTTTTGGTTTCTCTTGCCCGACTTTCAAGCAGTTTTTGTACTTCATCAAATGTTTGCTTATCAATTATCGGTTCAT
>JAZSBW010000117.1:0-1780 GCA_045602585.1 Clostridia bacterium | reverse complement strand
TAGGTATAACTGCTGTGTATACAGATAAAGCAGTTTCGCATCTTGCAGACGCAGGTTTCGACCCTGTATACGGTGCAAGACCTCTAAGACGTGCAATACAGTCGCAAGTTGAGGATTTGGTATCGGACGAGATGCTCTCCGGTAATGTGAGTGAAGGCGATACTATAACTATAGATTGTGCAGACGGCAAAATCGTGATAATAAATGACAGTAAAAAGGAGAATGACTAATGAGTGTGTATTATCCAAAGGGTGTGTGCTCGCAAAAAATTTCAATAGAACTTGACAACAACGGTAAAATTGAAGAAATTGATGTTGTTGGCGGATGTTCGGGAAATCTTGGCGGTATATGTAAACTTTTAAAGGGCGCAGATGCACGTGAAACTATCGAAAAACTGCGCGGTACTGATTGCAGAGGTCGCGGTACATCTTGCCCTGACCAGATAGCAATAGCACTTGAGCAGGAACTTAATAAACAGTAAAATAGTAAGAATTAAAAATCCCTCAATGAGGGATTTTTAATTTTGCCTTCCTTGACACTTTTTTAGAAAAATGTTATAATGCAATAAAAGTTTATAAGTGTACGGAGGTAGAGTATATGTCACTTAATGGTTTGTTAAACAAAGCATTTAAGTATTTGACAGATGAGGGATATAGATTTTCAATAAATACATACCTGCATCTTCACGATAAAATGGATGATGCAGAGTTTTCAAAAAGAGTTTTTTACTATAGTATGAACAGACCTTTGGATTTGGATAATCCAAAAACTTTTAATGAAAAACTTCAATGGCTTAAACTCTATGACCGTAACCCAAAGTATACAACAATGGTAGATAAGTACGAAGCAAAAAAATATGTTGCTGATATAATAGGCGAAGAATATATTATCCCCACCTATGGCATATGGGATTCACCTGATGAAATTGATTTTGATAATCTTCCAAATCAATTTGTACTTAAATGTACGCACAATTCAGGTCTTGGAATGTGCATATGCAAGGATAAGGCATCTCTTGATATAAAAAAAGTAAAAAAAGAATTAAAAAAAGGCTTGAAACAGAATTATTATTATGGTAACCGTGAATGGCCATATAAAAATGTAAAACCAAGAATTATTGCGGAAAAGTATATGGTTGATGAATCTGGGACAGAATTAAAGGATTATAAAGTTTTTTGTTTTAATGGTGAGCCTGAGTTGATTGAAGTTGATTTTGAACGATTTATAAAACATCAAAGAAATTTTTATACAACTGACTGGCAATTTATCGATATGGAGTTACTGTATCCAAATTCTCCAAGCCGCGAGTTTAAGAAACCCGATAAATTAGATGAAATGTTGGATAAAGCCCGAATCCTTTCTAAAGATATTCCACATGTGAGAACGGATTTTTATGTTATTAACGAAAAAATTTATTTTGGAGAGATAACATTCTTCCATGAAAGCGGATGTGGAAAATTCACCCCTGAAGAATGGGACGAAAAACTGGGTGATATGATAAAATTGCCCAACAAAAATTAAGTATAAGGAAGATTGATGTGAATAAAATAGAAAGTTTTAAAGTAAATCATGATGTTTTAGAAAGAGGAATATATATATCACGCATTGATGGTGATGTTATAACGTATGACATCCGTGTTAAAATTCCAAACGGCGGTAACTACCTTGAAAATGCGGCTATGCATACTATAGAACATATATTTGCAACATTTGTGCGAAATAGTGAATACAGCAACAGCGTTGTATATTTTGGACCTATGGGATGCAGAACAGGATTTTA
>JAZSBW010000116.1:0-3280 GCA_045602585.1 Clostridia bacterium | reverse complement strand
ATAAATGCCGGAATATTTGTTTAGCATCATAGTAGAAATGCTTGACAATCCCTGACGGATAAGACTGGAAAAACCAGTTTCAATAATATTTAAAAATCTTTCCGCATTAAACGCAGCAGATTTTAATGAAATTCTGCTTTGTGTTCTTCTGCATAAGAACATTAAAAGCAAAATCAAAAAACTTATTATTTGTGATAACGCCGTGGAAAGTCCTGCTCCTGCTATTCCCATATTTAATGCGTATATAAAAATCGGATCACCGATTATATTTAAAACTGCACCGACAGCAATACCCACCATTGCCAAAGATGCTTTACCTTCGTATCGTAATATGTTATTAAGTACAAAACTTGCCATAGAAAACGGTGCCGCTAATAGAATGTATCTTCCATAGTCTACCGCGTAAGGAAGTATAGTATCAGTACTTCCTAAAAGAAGCATAAGCGGAGTTATAAAAATTAATCCGCAAGCACATATAAATGCGCCGGTAATAAGTGAGGAAAAGAAACTTATTGATGCATATTTATGAGCGTTATCAATATCGCCTTCACCAAGACACCTTGCTATAATACTGCCTGCTCCATGCCCAAACATAAAGCCGAACGCCTGAATTATAGCCATAAGACCAAAAACAATACCTACTGCCCCGCTTGCGCTGTTTCCGAGCGTGCCGACAAAATAAGTATCTGCCATATTGTATATATTGGTTATAAGCATACTTATAGTTGTAGGAATGCCAAGTGTTATAACAAGTTTTGATACAGGGGTATTTACCATTTTATTATAATGTTCAGCATCAGCAGTTCTTGTTTTGTCCATTGTATATTAATCCTCTTTTCAAGTCTGTATTACAAATCTACTCTACCTTTTTTTCCGCCATTATAGAAATCTTTGATATTAAGTATTATCTCATTAAGGCAACGTACTCTTGCTTCATACGCGCCCCACGCCATATGCGGAGTAAGGCATACATTTGGAAAATCTTTTATTCCGTTAAATGGGTGGCTTTCGTCAAACGGTTCGGAAGAATATACGTCGCAACCAAACGCACCGATTTTGCCTGCCTTTATAGCCTCAGCAACAGCATATTCGTCAGTAACGGCGCCACGAGCCTCGTTTACGAGCACAACATTATTTTTCATTAAAGAAATGCGTTCCTTGTTAATCAGATTTTTTGCGCTTTCGTTAAGAGGTGTATGAACAGTTATAATATCCGATTCTTTGCAAAGTGTATCAATATCAACGCACCTGTATCCCTCTTCCGGAGTGCGTTTGCATACTATAAGTTCACAACCTAATGCTTTTGCAACTACGGCAACCTCTTTACCGATATTACCCAATCCAACTATGCCCCACGTTTTGCCAAAAATTTCATGATATACAGGAGTAAGTTTATTTGCTATACCGCTTTTGGTATAGTTTCCATTCGATACAAATTCGCAGTATTCTTTTAAATGGGTAAACAAAGAGAGCACAGTAGCGACTGTAACCTGCGCAACGCTATGTGAAGAATAGCCAATAACATTGCAAACTGCAATCCCTTTATTTTTACAATAATCAATATCTATATTATCATATCCTGTTGCCGCAACACATATCAGTTTAAGATTCTTTGCAGCATACAAATTAGAGGGATTGAGTTTAATTTTATTTAGCACAACCACATCACAGTCTGATATGCGTTTTGCTACATCTTCCGGCACAGTTTTATCGTATATAACACATTCTCCTAAATCCATAATGGGTTTCAAAGAAAGATCTGCGCCAAGTGTCTGCGCATCCAACACTACGATTTTCATATATATCTCCTATTTCCAGCACTCTACTTCATGAGGCAGTTCAATATCACTTGCGCGGAATTTAATTTCACCGCCGCCTTTACGCTGTGCATCAAAATTATTGAGTGCTCTTATTGCGTATTTACTCAAAATTAATATAGCCGGGATATTAATAAGAGCCATCGCTCCCATTGTAATATCGGCAATGCCCCAAAGCAGATCAGCACTAAGGCCAGCACCTATTAAAACAACAATTGCCGCTATTATATGATAGATTTTTTTGAATTTATCAGAAGGCTCTTTTTTGAGTATATAAAAAACACACTGATCTACATAATACAGATTACCAAGCAAAGTAGTGAATGCAAAAAGTATCATCGCAACAGTTATAAATACAGGACCGAATGAACCAAGCGTACTCTTAAGTGCTATCTGTACATATGGTGCACCCGAAAGTTCTGCAGTAGGCTCAACACCTGAACACATACACATAAACGCAGTTGCCGAGCAAACAAGAAGTGTATCAATAAATACTGAAAGTATCTGCACAAGTCCTTGTGTAACGGGGTGATTTACTTCAGCAGATGCAGATGCATTAGGGGCAGAACCAACACCCGCCTCATTACTGAATAAGCCTCTTTTAATTCCGTACATTACACACGAACCGCTAAAGCCACCGAAAATCGCTTCAGCATTAAATGCATCAGTAAAAATGCGTTCAAAAACAGCAGGCAAAAGACTGATATTTTTTATAACAATAAAGAAAGCAACTGCAATATATATAACGCCCATCACAGGAACAAGAACACTTGTTACTTTTATTATTCTTTTTCCACCGCCAAGTAAACAATATCCTGTAATAACAGCGAGAATGATTCCAATAATCCAGGCAGTATAGTTTTCATTATAAAAACTATAAGTAGAAAATGTAGACTGAAGATTATATGAAGCAAGCATATTAAAGCCAAATCCGTATGTAAGTATTAAAAATATTGAAAATAGTATAGCAAGCGGTCTACTTTTAAGTCCTGCTTCTATGTAATAAGCAGGGCCACCATAAAAAGAGCCATCAGAACCTTTTCGTTTGTAAATCTGAGCAAGTGTACTTTCTATGAGTGCTGATGCACCTCCAAGTATTGCAATTAGCCACATCCAGAACACAGAACCATAGCCACCAAGACAAAGTGCAGTGGAAACACCTATAATATTTCCTGTGCCTACACGTGATGCAGTAGAAACCATACGCGCCTGAAATGACGAAACCCCATCTTTATCCGATGGTTTTTCCATAACGGCTTTAAATTGTGCACCAAGCAATCGGAACTGCGCAAATTTAGTGCGTGCCGTAAAGAAAATCCCCGCTGCCACAAGCAAAATTATAAGTATGTAACTGTATAAAGCATTGTTAATGTCTGATATAAACTGCTCTATCATTTATTGAATCTCCTTAATTTTATATTGTAGGTTCATTGGGCATAACTATTGTCGCAATTATGTATGCA
>JAZSBW010000115.1:0-6824 GCA_045602585.1 Clostridia bacterium | reverse complement strand
ATTGCATTTATACCATTTAGATAATACATCATTACATATTTTCTGTCCTCTTCAGGATAGTGAAATCTATCCAAAATTGGATTAAAAATGTGTTCAAACATTCTTTCATACACTCTATCAAAATCAAAGGATTTTATGTGTGATAATGCAGTCGAGAAAATCTCCTTGTTTTCTCTAATGTATGTTAGATATGGTGTAAGATACTTGCTATTAATAAAATTGAGTTCATCTAAATTGCTATTTGCCAAATTAAATGCAATAGATTTTGTATCTGTTGTGAAGTAAGACAAAAAACCATCTAATATATATTGTGTTGTTTCACCAAGCAAATCATAAGTGTTTTCATAATGAAGATAAAAAGTAGAACGATTTACTCCTGCTTTTTCACATAATTCACTTATGGTTATATATTCAAATGGTTTCTTTTTAAGCAGAGAAATTAATGCAAGGTTCATTTTCTTGGCAGTATTAAAATATTTACTTTCTGATTTATTCATTATTACCACTCCTTGCATTAACTCGTTATATTACTGTTCACTTATTTGACGAGCAAGTTCAACTATCTCATAGGCATACTTTGATTTTCCTTTTTCAAGCATTTTCTTATAAATAGGATAATTAATACCACAACCAACAAACCCTATTATACCTATAATAATACCTAAAACCATACTTACAATACTACTTCCCAATACCTGCATTGCGAAGCACATTCCTGTACCTACTACTAAAGATGAAATTATGCCAAAAGAATATGTGAAAATAGTTGCAGGCAATTTTGCCTTGTTATCCAATTTCTTTAAAGCAATTATTTTTGAATTATCCTTTGGTGCATAATCCTTTGCGATTGCTTCTGCTATAATTTTGTCTGTGTTCATTTTTAAAACCTCCTTTTTTAATTTACAACTTAATTATAAATGGCAGGAACTATAAAATGAACAACAAACTTTCTTGAAAATGTTGATTTAAGAGAAACACTGAAATAATTATACTACAATTTTTAATTCAAGTAAATAATACTGAACATAAAAGTATATCAAAACCCCACAATCTCAAAATAAAGTCCAACGATGGTTCTCAAAAATCCATCCAACTATCCACCCATTTTCAACGATATTTTACCAGATACAGGACAAAAAAGAAAATCCCTGCCCTATATTATGGGAAGAAACTCAATATCCTATCATCAAGAGTATATAATGCAGGGTTTGTCAATTTATGCGATATATAATGAAGATTTTTTTTAAAAAGGTATTTACAAATCAATTTTTTTGTAGTACTGTATTTATTGTAAGTTTTTTAAAAGAGGGTGCGATCATTGGAAAAAATGTGCCGTCTGTGGCTTATAGCAATTGCTAAAGTACGCAGGTCTGCTATTTCTAAACTTATTGATATATACGCCTCTGCTGAGGCTGTATACAATATCAGCGAAAGCGAAATTAAATCATTGAAATTTTTGCACGATGACGAAAAGACCGCACTTTGCAAAAAAGAACTGCAACTGGCAAGTAAGTATTCAGAATATATTGAGAAAAACGATACTAAGTTTATCACACCTGCAGATGAAGAATATCCATCATCGTTGTTTAATATTGAAGATGCTCCGCACGGGCTATTCTGCAGAGGTAAGTTTGTGGATATGAACGAAAATGTGCTTATTGCAATAGTAGGTGCACGCAAATGCACTCAATACGGTCACGAATGTTCAAGGATAATCTCCCGTGATGTTGCAAAGGAAGGCGCTATAATCGTTAGCGGAATGGCAACAGGTATTGACTCTGCCGCACACGAGGGTGCACTTGAAGCAGGTATGCCAACTATAGCGGTTCTGGGGTGCGGAGTTAATATTGTTTATCCACCATCTAACCACAACCTTATGAAGCGCATTATGGAAACAGGAATGGTTATAAGCGAATATCCGGTAAACACATCTGCTTCTAAATATACGTTCCCCGACAGGAACAGAATTATATCCGGCATTTCAAACGGTGTTGCCGTTATTGAGGCAGGAGAGCGCAGCGGCTCTTTAATAACCGCACGTTGTGCCGCAGAACAGGGCAAAGATATATATGCCGTTCCTGGACATATAAACAGCCCGTCTTCAAAAGGAACAAACGAACTTATAAAAGACGGTGCGCATCTTATAACATGTGCAGAAGATATTACTTTTAACTATTCTTCCCAACTTGCATATTTGAAATCTAAATTTTACAGTAAAAAAAATTATGAAGACGAATATTTAGTAAATAGGTCAGATAATAATGATATTGAATCGGCAATAGCAGATATACTTACTGCAGAGCCAATGACAATAGATGAAATTTCTGCTCTTACAGGTGAAGAAATTTCAAAAATAAACACGGCACTGCTTATGATGGAACTTTCAGGCACTGTAATGACACACCCCTCAGGAAAGTACAGCAAAGCGATAGAATAACCGATAATTTTCAGAGAGAAGGTTTTTTAATAAATGGCTAAAAAAATGGTAATTGTAGAGTCACCTTCCAAGGCGACCACTATAAAAAAATACTTAGGCAAAGGATATGATGTTGTAGCAAGCGTAGGTCATGTGGTTGACCTGCCGAAAAGCCGACTGGGTATTGATACGGAAAACAATTTTGAACCAAAGTATATAATCATACGTGGAAAGGGCGAATTAGTTAAAAATCTTAAAAAAACCGCCAAAGCGTGTGATAAAATCTACCTTGCAACTGACCCTGACCGCGAGGGAGAGGCTATATCGTGGCATCTTGCAAATCTTCTGGAAATCCCCCAAGACTCTAAATGCCGCATTACATTTAACGAAATTACCAAACCTGCCGTTAAAGCGGCAATTGGCCAGCCGAGAGAAATTGATAAGGATTTGGTTGATGCACAGCAAGCAAGACGTGTGCTTGACAGAATTGTGGGTTATAAAATAAGTCCTCTTCTCTGGAAAAAAGTTAAAACCGGTCTTTCCGCAGGACGTGTGCAATCCGTTGCAATTCGTCTTATATGCGACAGAGAAAACGAAATTAACGCATTCATTCCTGAAGAATACTGGTCAGTAGACGCTAATCTTTTGCAAAACAAGAAAAAATTTACTGCTAAATATTACGGTAAGAACGGCAAAAAATTTGTACCATCTTCCAAGCAGGAGGCAGACGCTATTATCAGCGATATAGAGAGTGCAACTTTTACTGTTAAAGAAGTTAAAAAAGGTAAACGTGAAAAAACCCCTGCTCCGCCGTTTACAACAAGTACTCTCCAGCAGGAAGCCGGAAGAAAATTAGGCTTTACCACACAAAAAACAATGAGTGTGGCTCAACAACTTTACGAGGGTATTAAAATTGGCAGCGAGGGTGTTGTGGGTTTAATCACATATATGAGAACCGACTCTCTCCGTATATCAGAAGACGCGCAATCGCTTGCACGGAATATTTTAATGGAAACTTACGGTTCTGAATATATTACAAAAACACCCCGCAAATACAAAACAAAGAAAAATGCTCAGGATGCTCACGAAGCAATCCGTCCGACTATGGCAGAACTTACTCCTGCAAAAGCAAAAGACGACTTAACCAACGACCAGTACAAATTATATAAACTTATATGGGAACGCTTTATGGCAAGCCAGATGAGCGATGCCGTATATGATACGGTTTCAGCAACAATTGACGCCGGTGAGCACACATTCAAAGCAACCGGTTCTACACTTAAATTTGCAGGTTTTACCATTCTGTATGTTGAGGGTACTGACGGTGAAAAGGAGAAAGAATCTTCTTTGCCGGAACTCAACACAGGCGATACACCAACACTTAAAGAACTCGTCCCGGAACAGCACTTTACTCAGCCGCCATCACGCTTTACCGAAGCATCATTGGTTAAAGTACTGGAGGAAAAGGGAATCGGCAGACCAAGTACCTACTCCCCTACTATCTCAACAATAATTGCACGCGGATATTGTGTAAGAGATAAAAAACTTCTTGTTCCTACAGAACTCGGCATGATTGTAACAGATTTGATGAAAGAACATTTTGTTGATATAGTCGACGAAAAGTTTACCGCAAATATGGAAGATCAACTTGACGAAATCGAAATAGGCAACATTCAATGGAACAAAGTAATTGCCGATTTTTATCCTAAATTTTCTGAAGACCTGAAAAAAGCAGAAGAAAAAATAGGCGAAATAGAATTGAAAGACGAAGTTTCAGACGTTGTATGCGAAAAATGCGGAAGACTTATGGTTTACAAACACGGAAGATTTGGTAAATTCCTTGCGTGTCCGGGATATCCTGAGTGCAAAAACGCAAAGGCAATAGTTAAAGAAACAGGAGTTGAATGTCCCAAATGCGGCGGCAAAGTAATTGAGAAGAAAAGCAAACGCGGAAAGGTGTTTTTCGGTTGTGATAACTACCCTACATGCGATTTTACTTCTTGGGATAAACCGCTTAATGAAAAATGTGAAAAATGCGGCAGTATGATGTTCCAAAAAATAGGACGCTTTAATAAAAAATATTGTCCCCAATGTGACATAAAAGAAACAAAAAAGGAAAAATAATATGAATGTTAAAGTTATAGGTGCAGGTCTTGCAGGGTGCGAAGCAGCATGGCAATTAGCAAATGCAGGAATTAAAGTTACTTTATACGAGCAAAAGCCATTATCATATTCTCCTGCACACACTATGCCTACTATGGCAGAACTTGTATGTTCCAACTCTCTGCGTGCTGCAGGACTTGAAAATGCAGTTGGTCTTTTAAAAGAAGAAATGCGTATGTTAGGCTCACTTATAATGGAATGTGCAGATGCAACCAAAGTACCCGCAGGTGGTGCTTTGGCAGTTGACAGAGAAATGTTTTCAAAAATGGTAAGCGATAAAATTTCTGCTCATCCAAATATTGAAGTTATAAATGAAAGAATAAATGCTATCCCCGATGATGGATATGTAATAATGGCTACAGGGCCTCTTACCGACGGGGAATTATATGAAGATATCCGCAACTTTTTTGGCGGTGAATATCTGCATTTTTTTGATGCTGCGGCTCCTATTGTAGAACGTGACAGCATTGATATGTCAAAGGCGTATTTTGCTGCACGCTACGGCAAAGGCGGCGCAGACTACATCAACTGTCCAATGTCAAAGCAAGAGTATACAGATTTTTATAATAATCTTATTTCTGCTGAAACCGCACCCGTTCACGGTGCTGACGAGGGAACTGTTTTTGAGGGATGTATGCCTGTAGAAACTATGGCAAAGCGCGGAGAGGACACGTTGCTATTCGGTCCGCTTAAACCTGTTGGATTAGAACATCCTGAAACAGGCGAACTCCCCTATGCCGTTGTGCAACTTCGTCAAGATAACACATCAGGAACGCTATATAATATTGTAGGATTTCAGACAAGGCTGAAATTCGGTGAACAAAAGCGCGTTTTTTCTATGATACCCGGACTTGAAAATGCATCTTTTGTACGTTACGGCGTAATGCACAGAAACACCTTTATAAACTCTCCGGAACTACTTGATTGTTACTACCGCGCAAAGAAAGATGAAAGAGTCTTTTTTGCCGGACAAATAACCGGTGTTGAAGGATACATTGAATCCGCATCGTCAGGGCTGATGGCAGGATATAATCTTGCACGACTTTTAAACGGAAAAGAAATGACTGAATTCCCTATAACAACCGCTATTGGAGCACTATCTCACTATATAAGCGGCGGTGCTACAGGTAAATTCCAACCGATGAATGTCAACTTCGGAATTATGGAATCACTTGGAAGAAAAATTAAAAATAAAAAGGAAAAGAATCTTGCAATAAGCCAAAGGGCTATTGATACTATAAAAGAAATTATATCAGTAAAGGATTGATTTACATGGATTTAACAGCTCTTTTCAACATTTCGTACGGTCTTTATTTAGTGACATCAAATGACGGAAACAAAGACAACGGTATTATAGTAAATACTGTCTGCCAGGTAACGAATACCCCAAACCGCGTAACTGTTACCATAAGCAAAGAAAACTACTCGCATGACATAATCAAAAAAACTGGTGTTATGAACGTAAATTGTTTGGGTGAGAATACACCATTTAAAGTTTTTGAAAATTTTGGCTTCCAAAGCGGAAAAAATATAGATAAATTTGCCGGTTGGAATTTTACACGTTCTTTAAACGGTATGGCAATTTTAAATGAATATTCAAACGCATATATATCTTTAAAAGTTGAGCAATACATTGATATTGATACTCACGGTATGTTTATATGTGCCGTTGAGGAATGTGAAAACATCTCTTCTGTACCTACAATGACTTACAACTATTATTATAAAAATGTTAAGCCCTCTCCACAAACAAATACGAAAAAAGGCTTTGTATGCAAAATTTGCGGATATGTATATGAAGGCGACACACTTCCAGATGATTTTATATGCCCATGGTGCAAACATGGCGCAACAGATTTTGAACCGCTTTCATAATTATATAGCACTAAACCGATAACTGCATTACAAAAAGTTCTGCTATACTATCATAAAACTTATTAAAATTGATTTGAACGACAAAGACACCAGAGTACGCAGAAGCACAATGGTGGCAGGTTTGATAGTAAGTTATTAAAAAACAAAAAGAAGTCCTTTGTACTGAACTGCACCAGTTTGTGCAGACAGCACAAAAAAGAGTTCCTAAAGTAGAAAATTAAATTTTAAGCAACATACTGACATCGCTTTTCAAGTGGTGTCAGTTTTGTTTTTAGTTGTATTCTTTCATTGTTGTAAAATAAATATATTCATCTATGAGCAAGCGTGCTTCCTCATAGGTTTGAAGTTTTGTACGATAAATACACTTGTT
>JAZSBW010000114.1:0-5992 GCA_045602585.1 Clostridia bacterium | reverse complement strand
CTTTTTTGTCAAATTCAGACCATGTGATTTCCTGTCTGCCTGCCTCTGCCGGATTCGGTTGATTAAGAGCATACTCTTTCCAGGTGACTTTTGCACTTTCCATCATATTTGGTGCAATCTCCACCAAAGCAACTTCGTCACCAAAATCTTTGGCGTTTCTTTCAAGTAAATCTGTGATAATCATATTAAACTCCTTTTATTATATCTGCAATAACTTGCAAGCATTAGTGCAACATATCTTGTTTATATCAACTTCATTAAGACCAAGCGCATGAAGCACCATTAAGTCCTGCGAAGGTTTGTGCCAGGGGGAGTCGGAACCGAACAGAAGTTTATCTGTTCCGTGTTTTTCAACTATTTGACGTATCATAGGCAAAGCAACTGTACCGTAACCAAAAGACACATCGAAATATATTGGCAATCCGCAAAGTTGTTTTATAACGTCTTCGTGGCACATAAGTCCGCCCCAATGCGCCGCTACAACGGGGGAGTCAAACCATTCAAGTGCTTTTGCAAGTGCTTCGGGCATACATTTATATGGCGATGCAAAACCATAGTCAGCGCCTGAGTGAAAAACTGTAATAAGACCCAATTGAGAAATCTTTTTGTATATGGGACGCATTTTAATATCATCTACATAAAAATTCTGGTATTCGGGATGGAATTTAACACCTTTTAGGCCCATGCTTGCTATACGTTCAAGTTCGTCTAAAGCGTCATCTGCATCTGGATGAACGGAGCCGAACGCTACAAGCCTTGGCTTTTTGTTAAGTTCTGCGGCAAAGTTATTTACAGACATTTGCTGATGAAGATTTGTGGCAATATTGAGCACTACTGAAATATCTATTTTATCTTCCTTCATACTTTTAAGCAGACCGTTCGCTGTGCCGTCAATGGCAGGCACCAGTGCTGCTGCTTTTCCTAATGATTCAACCGCACGTGCGGCAATATTGTCAGGAAAACAATGTGTGTGAAAATCAATAATCATTAATTTTACCTTCTTTAAATAAAATATCTATTGGGCTGACGGTACTGCCAGCCCATAGGAGATAAACGTATCAGTTGCCGAGTGTTTTCTTAGCCGGTGCTGACACTTGAATTTCATAGCAACTGAACACTTCATTTACTTTTTCATTGCTGATTTTACGTGTTATAAAACTTACAACAGGAACAATTATAAATCCTGCAAGCATCGCTATAACACCACAGTTGATGGGTGACTGCAGTATTGCAGGGAATAAAGGACGTGCAATCATATTGAGTATCATAATTCCCGCACCGAATATAAAACTTGCATAGCAACTTGCTTTTGTTGCCTTTTTCCAGTACAGACCATAAAGGAACGGAGCAAGAAATGCACCTGCTAAAGCACCCCATGAGATACCCATCATATCAGCAATAGCGCTGAGTTTGTCTTTGTTAAGCGCAATATATGCGGAAATCACAATGAATATTACTATAAATATTCTCATTATTAATACTTGCTTTTTCTCACCCATATCTTTTACAATATGTCCTTTAATAAGGTCAAGTGTAAGAGTAGAACTTGATGTAAGTACTAATGATGAAAGGGTGGACATTGATGCTGAAAGAACGAGAACAATAACGATTGCAATTAAAAGTTCGCTAAGTCCCGAAAGCATTGTAGGAACAATTGAGTCAAAGTCTTTCATCGGGAGTAGTCCGTTTGCAGCAAGTTCAGCCGAAAACAGTCTGCCGAATCCGCCTAAGAAATAGCATCCGCCGGCAACAACGATTGCAAATGCGGTAGAGATAATAGTTCCCTTTGTGATATCTTTTTCGCTTTTAATAGCGTAGAATTTCTGCACCATCTGTGGTAATCCCCAAGTCCCCAGTGATGTAAGTATTATAACGAAGAACAGATTTATTGGGTCAGGGCCTAAGAAAGAATTAAATGCGCCGGTCATATCCGAAACTGCAGGGTCAGAAATTTTAGCAAGCCCTTCAAGTGAGCCCATAAGACCGCCGTTTTTGCTTAGAACGGCAAATATGACTGCCACAATGCCTATAAGCATTATAATCCCCTGAATAAAGTCGTTTATAGCGGTTGCCATGTATCCGCCGGCTATAACATAAATTCCTGTTAATATCGCCATAACAATTACGCATACAGAGTAGTCAACACCGGGGAACGCCATTTCAAAAAGTCTTGAAAGACCATTGTAAAGGGATGCGGTGTAGGGGATAAGGAATACAAATACAATAAGTGATGCAACGATTTTAAGTGATGCACAATCGTATCGTTTGCCAAAGAACTCTGGCATTGTAGATGTACCCAGATGTTGTGTCATAAGGCGTGTTCTTCTGCCGAGAATAACCCATGCTAAAAGTGAGCCTATAAAAGCATTGCCAAGACCAATCCACGTAGAGGCAATTCCGAACTTCCAGCCGAACTGACCTGCATAGCCTACAAATATAACCGCCGAAAAATACGATGTTCCATATGCAAATGCAGTCAGCCAAGGTCCTACGTTTCTGCCGCCTAAAACGAAACCGCTTACATCTGTTGACTGCCGTCTGCAATAAAGTCCTACAGCAATCATTATTGCAAAGAACACCAAAAGGATTGAAATTTTTACTACCATTTTTAAAACTCCTTTTCTTTTGTGGGCGGAGTTAATATGTACTAAAAAACCCGCCCTCTGATTTAGTTTCAGAGGACGGGCAAAATCTACTATGTACCCGTGGTACCACCTCAGTTCATCTGTACCTCACGGAACAGACCTTACAGGTTCCAACAAACCTTTGTTCTGTAACGGGAACTCCCGTTGCCGCCTACTTGTAAACAAACTTTCGGGACACTGCTCTCGAAATGTATTCAACCAATCTCCGTCATTGCCTCGCACCAAACGGCAACTCTCTCCAGACTTATAAAGGGCCTACTTGTTTTCGGTCATTGCATTTATACTACATATTATACATATATTTTTATAATATGTCAACAAAAAAATGTTAAACGGTGTAAAAATTAATTTCTTTTTATAATTTGATGACGGATTGCGGCGATGTCTTCGTCAGTATCAAGATATTTTGCGCCGATTAATATAATTTCTCTCTGCGGTTCTTCATAATATACAAAAGCACATTTTCTGTTTGTGTTATTTTTAAAGTTTCTTATATCTTCTTTCATAAGATGAACAGTTTTTCCTGCATATTCTCCAAAACTAATGCCTAAAATGTTTTCTATAATTTCAGCGTCTTCGCTTTCTGCAAATTCTGCATTGAGTTCAATATCTGCTCCAATTGCGCTGTTTATCACAATTTCGCAGTCGTTGCCGATAAAATCGTTCACCATATCGTATACTGTGTCTGTCTGTACGGCTTTAGTTACGCTCATAACATCATAGTAGTATTTTTCAAATGTTTCTAAAGATTGAGTGGCACTATCTACATAATCCATATGAAATTTTTCCATTCCGCTGCGTTCGTACATAAAACTCCTGTTATAGTACGAACCTGAAAATGATGTTTCGGTTATGTTTATGTCAGAATAATCGTCAAAGAAAAGATATAATATTTCGTGCGCATTTGGAATAAGCGCAAAGATAAGTGCAGATGTCTTATCCAAAGATTCATAATTTATATGGCGATGCTTTGAACGGTCGTCTACCTTTATATTAATGGTGAGGCGCATAGGCTCTTTGTCTGTCTGCAACGCAATTGAATTAACGGAATAGGGAGATACATTTGCAATATCCACTATAGTGCGTGTTTTTGTAGCATCGCCTATATATGTATCTTTATATGAATATAAAGTCTCTGCTACTGTTGGCTCTTTTACCTGATTGGTAAAGTGTTTAATACTGCTTACAGTTGCCGCACATACACACAGTAAAGCAATAATACCTGAAATAATGATAATCTTTTTCATATATAATACCTCCTTTTATTTTATTATATCACATATGGTATATTTTTGTAAATAAAAAAGACTATCCGTACGGATAGTCTTTCATACACCTGCGGGGATTCGAACCGCGGACACCCTGATTAAGAGTCGGTTAAAAACGGCTTAAAGTCATTGCTTTGCAGACTTTGTTAGAATTGCATGAGAAACACAAAGAAATTAAGACCGTGAAAAAGTTTTCTCCATATAATCATTTAATCCTTTGAGTTTCTCATGCTCCACTTCTTTTGAAAACTCCGTGTATATATTCATTGTTGTTTTGAAATCAGCGTGTCCAAGAAGATGTTGCATTGTTTTAGGGTCATACCCAGCACGATATAAAAGTAGTGCATATGCGTGCCTGAGTTGATGCCCTTTAAAAGTGTGGCCGATTTCTTTACAATAATTATTCCATCTTTTTTTGATTTGTGTTTCTGTTAAAGGTTTTTCTTTTCCAAATAGAAAATCATCCGGAGAAAGGTCCTTACAGATTTCTTCAAGAAAAGGCTTATATATTTCAAGAATTGGTTGCTTTCTGATACCGCTTTCTGTTTTAGGCGCATCTTTTAGATGCGGTTGATTGTGTATAAACTCTACGGAACGATAAAGAGGTATTTCCATTTTTTCTAAGTCAATATCTTTTCTTTGTAATGCATCAAGTTCCCCACGGCGAAATCCTGTACACAACAAAGATACTGCCCACAATCCAAATTTTGCCGTATATGCCGATTTTATAATTGTGTCTATAACTAAATCGTCAGGTGCGGTTATTTTTCCTCTGGGGGCATTTTTCGGCACTTTTATAACGCTCATATAGTTGTTGATAGGGATATTTTCATAAAGGATTGCATATTTAATCACTAAACCAAATACTGTTTTTACTTTTGAAATCATAGAAAAACTATATCTGTTTCTTGCCATTTCTTCCAACAAGTTCTGAACTTCCAAAGGTGTGATGTCCTGTATATCTCTATCATAAAAAGGTGCCAAATGTTGCAAACCGTTATTATATGATTCCATACATTTATAACCTACTATACGTTCTTGCTGCTCTAACATCTTATCAGCGAGACATTTAAAATTGTTGTGCTGTTTATGATATTCTTCCTCATACTTTTTCTTTTGTTCGCATATATCTAACCACGCTGCAGTTTTTGTTTTTTCTTTTGAACAAAAGGATTTATTCTCGTTACCGATTATAAATTTATGAATATAATATTTACCGTATTTGTACATACATCTACTCTCCTTTTTATTTTTTGTTTGACAAATTGGGGGTGTAGATGATATACTTACCTTAACTATGGGTGGTGCGTATATCATATGCACTCCTTGAGCCTTTGCTGTGTTGGCGCACAGTAAAGGCTTTTTTATTTACGTATAACTTGCAAAACGGGCACGTCCCTAATTGTTATGCTGATGAGATAACAAAGATTTTATATGCATAATGTCTAAATTCGGTTTTAATTTGCCGTTTTCAACTAACGCTAAATATTTTTTTGCCTTTTTCGTGATATCTTTAATTAAATTTGAATCTGCTACAATATAATGAGTGTTGCTGATAGTATATGGCTTTTTTATGTAGTTTGGAGTTACCGGAAACATATTACCGATTAAAAAAACTCTTTCAACACCCGCAATTTTTCCGATGTGATAAAACAAACAGTTTCCATGTTTTATTTCGTCTTTTTTAATTTTTTTCTTATATGATTTTGTTTGTGTGCTTAAAGGGATTAACCAAAACAAGCCTTGATTGTCTTTGAATGTGAAATAGAAAGGTCTGTTTTCGCTTTTGTTATCAACCATAAATTCACTGTGAAAATCAGTAAAATACTGTTGCTTGATATTGTATAATCCGTTTTCGATAATCTTCATAAAATCTCCTAAAAAAAACTCCCTCTTTAGAAATGAAAGAGAGAGTTGTTTTTGTTTCAAACCGCATATT
Organism: Clostridia bacterium; assembly: GCA_045602585.1. Taxonomy (GTDB): domain Bacteria; phylum Bacillota; class Clostridia; order UMGS1810; family UMGS1810; genus SIG455. Next base: position 140 of record JAZSBW010000114.1, on the reverse strand, counting down.
TATCAGTCGCCTTGCGGCAAGCGACAATCAAAAGCAAGCCGTCTATTTATTGGTTGCCGAGCGGCAAGCAACAATCAATGCGTGAGCATTGGAAGAGTGGAGTATAATTCATTCTCCATAGACATTATATGCAGTCTACA
>JAZSBW010000113.1:0-6604 GCA_045602585.1 Clostridia bacterium | reverse complement strand
GCAAAGTTAGACGAGGAAACCTCAGGTATATATCTGCGCCTTTTAAACACAGTTTCAACCCAGCCCTGCTCTTTAGCCTGAGTTACGGCATTTTCCATAAACTCTTTGACATTCGGATGCTTTATAAAATAACTGTCTATATATTCCTTAGCCTCTGCAACGGATATCCCTAAATCACCCGCCAGCGAAAAACTGCCCATTCCGTACACAATGCCGAAATTAACGGCTTTTGCACGTGCACGCAGAAGCGGTGTAACCTCGTCCGTACCAAACACGTTCTTAGCAGTTGCCGCGTGAATATCCTCACCCGAACGGAACGCCTCCGTCATAACTTTATCACCTGAAAGTGCCGCAAGCACACGCAACTCTATCTGCGAATAATCAGCGTCTATTAAAACATAATCCTCTTTAGCAACAAACATCTTTCGAAGTTCTCTGCCAAGTTCAAGCCTTACAGGAATGTTCTGCAGGTTAGGCTCGGTAGAACTTATACGACCTGTCATTGTAACAGTCTGCTTAAAGGTTGAATGTATTCTTCCGTCTTTAGGGTCAATAAGGGCACTTAAACCATCTGCATACGTTGATTTCAATTTTGTTATTTGTCTGTATTCTATAATTTTTTCTATAATATCGTGCTTTCCGAGAAGTTTTTCCAGAACTTCTGCATTTGTGGAGTACCCCGTTTTTGTTTTCTTAACGGCATTTAATCCCAGTTTTTCAAAAAGTATAGTCCCCAGTTGCTTTGGTGAGCCTATATTAAACTCCTCGCCTGCAAGAGAGTATATCTCGATTTCAAGTTCGTTTATACGTGCACCAAGCATACGACCGTATTCGGTAAGTTTTTCACGGTCTACCAAAAATCCCTCCAACTCCATTGAGGCAAGTACCGAAACTAACGGCATTTCTATATTGTCGCACAACTCACTCTGACCGAGTTCTGCTATTTTTTCTGTTTCGTATTTATAAAGTGCACTGAGTGCGCCCACTTCGCCGCAAGTGATTTTGGAAAGCGAGTCGTCGTCTAATTCGTCAAACCTTTTTCTGCCCTTGCCTTTGCCGAGAATTTCTTCCAAATCCGCAATTTCACAATTTAAAAATGCATCTGTAAGTGCAGCGGCAGAGTAAACAGAACGTGACGCATCAAGGATATATGCGCCCACTCCTATGTCGTAATAATTGGATATTTTTATGCCGTACTTGGCAAGTAACACCATATCGGCTTTAGTGTCCATAGAAATTTTTTTAATGTTTTTATCTGCCATAACGGAAGAAATGGCTTCTGCAATATCGGCAGAGTTTATGCCAAACCCCGTCATTATACGAACGCATTTATTGCCAGACAAAAACGCAAAGCAACATATTTCATTATCAACAGTGTATATCCTATAAAAAAGGTTTTCTTTAACATCGCCCAGTAACTGTTTTAATTCGTCGGTATCAAACACAACCTCGCTTTCAGGTGGCGTAAGCGTTGCAGTTGCGCTGCCGCCAATTTTTTTTAGAAAAGATTTAAGTTCAAGATTTGTAAACAGTTCACCTAATCTTTTATTATCAAATTCTTTTACGTTGTCCTTTTCTATATTGTAATCGTCAGGCACAAACCTGTCGATTGTTGCAAGGTAATAACTAAGGTCGGCATCTTCTCTGCCGGCGGCAAGTTTGTTCCTTGCAGCAGTTTTGATAGACGGCGACTCTAAATTATTATAAAGATTTTCTATGCTTTTAAATTCATTTATAAGTGCAAACGCAGTTTTTTCGCCTATGCCGGAAACACCCGGAATATTGTCGGACGTATCGCCCATAAGCGCTTTTACGGCAATAAACTCGTGCGGGGTTACACCGTACTTTTCTTCAACTGCTTTTGCGTCGTATACTTCGGTAGTGGTTGCACCCATACGTGTAGTGGTTAAAAGTATTTTAGTTGTATCGGATGCCAACTGAAGGTCATCTTTATCCCCGGTAAGGACTAAACATTCAACTCCGCCCTCATCACAAATACGGCTTACCGTACCTATAATATCGTCTGCCTCGTACCCTTCTTTTTCATAAATGCGGATATTCATAGCAGAGAGTATCTCTTTTAAAACGGGCATCTGCATTGCCAGTTCTTCGGGCATACCTTTTCGTTGCGCTTTGTATGCTTTGTAATGCTTGTGGCGGAACGTTGGCGCGCGCATATCAAATGCAACAGAGATGTAATCAGGAGAGTATTCTTCTATATTCTTAAAAAGTATATTCAAAAATCCGTATATGCCATTTGTGGGCAAACCTGCACTGTTGGTGAGGTTTTTAATAGCATAAAAAGCACGGTTAATAATGCTGTTACCGTCTATAATCATATACTTTTTCATAGCAATCTCCTTTTTTATGTGTATAAGTATATTCATCTGCTTTGAGTATATTTAGGCAGATGAATATACTTATACACACTTTTTGATTGGATTTATTATTGTATATGTGTTTGAAACTGCTTGAGTTTCAAACACATATACTAAATTTTTAATTATCTGTAAGCCTTAGATTCTTTTATATATTCGTCCAAATCGCCCGAGGCAATTTCAAGTGCTTTGTCAAAGGCCCTGTCAAGCGTAATGTCTTTATCCTGCAAATATGAATGTATGCTCAACTGGGTAGTTATATCGAGCACTCCATAGGGGTAAAGCCCTGCAGATTCCTGATATTTCTTAACTGCGTAGAAAGTATCTTCGTCATACTCCGTATTGGGCACACCTACAGAATAACCCATAATGTTGAGCCTCTGCTCAAGTGCCAGAACATCTGCACCGATATCGCCCATACGCATAACACGGTCGTAAGTGATTGGCTCAAAATAATCGTCACTATATTCAACAGTTTTTGATTTAACATAGTAGTCGGGTGAAACGCCTATACCGTTTATTGTTCTCTTTTTCGGGGAAAGATATTCTGCAACAGTAAGTTTGTATCCGCCGCCGGTTAAAATTCCGCCAACAGTCTGCATAGTGCCTTTGCCGATGGTCTGTTCACCAACCACCACACCAACATCATAGTCCTGAACAGCCGCCGCAAAAGCCTCTGCCGCACTTGCTGTGTAACCATTTACAAGAACTACAAATTTATTTTTAAATCCGTCCGTTTCGTTTGTAATGGCGGTATTGTCCATTTCAAATTTGTATTCAAGGTGCATAACAGGGCCTTTCGGCAATGTCATTGATGCAATAGCCTTTAATGTTTCAAGTGAACCGCCAGGATTGTAGCGCAAGTCAAGGATTATATTTTTTGTGCCTTTCAAAGCCTCAAGTGCCTCAGCCATAAATTCATGAGCGTGTTCGTCAAAAGAAGAAAGTTGTAAGTAGCCGATATTCCCGTCTAAAATCTGGTAGAATCCTGCAACTGTTTTAACAACGCTGCGTACCATATCAAAAGTCATCATCTGCCCGTCACGCATAACACCTACAGTAACGGACGTACCCACAGGGCCTACTATGTAGCCTCTTGCAAGTTCTATTTCCATACCGCGTATATCTGTTCCGTCTGCAGAGATTATAACATCGCCTTTCTTTAAACCGGCATTCTCTGCTGCGGAGCCTTTGTGTACCTCTGTAACCATAAGGCCGTCGGAAAACTCCATAATAGTTACGCCTATTCCGCAGAATTCTCCGCTGACATCTTCTACAAACGATTTAAATTCTTCCTGCGTAAAATATGTTGAGTACTCGTCAAGACTTTCGTACATACCTTGCAATGCAGTATCAAGCACTTCGGGGTGCTTTGCAATTACCTCTTTTAAAGCACTTTTATATAAATCGCCCTCATCTGCGCCGAATTTATAATTATTCATAATAAACAACGCCATAGCATCGGTAACGGCATCTGCCCAATAAGCGTCTATATCAGCCTCGGTTACATCATCAGCAAAAACTACGGTGCAGGAGAAGATAAGTGTCACAAAAATAAGCAAAGCAGTCATTTTAGATAAAATGTTTTTCATTATTATCTTCCTCTCATTACATTTTTTCGGGGGCAGTAATTTTTAAAATGTCAAATACGTTTCTGATAACTGTGCGTGTGGCATGTACAAGTGCAAGACGTGCCTGAGTAAGTGCGGCATCGTCGCAGTTTACTTTGCAGGAGTTATAGAAAGAATGGAACAGCGCCGCAAGGTCGAGTACGTATCTTGTAAGTCTGCTGGGCTCTAAAGTTTCTGCCACCTGATTAATCTCGTCAGGTAGAGAAATAAGTTTTTCAATAAGCATCGCCTCAGATGGGTCTGTAAGCAGTTTAAGGTCAGCATCAGCACTTAATGTAATTCCGTCCGCCTCTAATGTTCTTATAATACTGCAGATTCTTGCGTGAGCATATTGCACGTAGAACACCGGGTTGTCGCTGTTTTGCGCAATAGCAAGATCAAGGTCAAAATCAAGGTGACTGCCCGCCTGACGCAGATTAAAGAAAAATCTTGCGGCATCGCAGCCGATTTCGTCTATAAGGTCATTCATTGTAATCATCTTGCCTGTCCGTTTGCTCATACGTGCAACCTCGCCGTTGCGCATAAGGCGTACAAGTTGCATAATAACAATCTCAAGTTTTGAAGAGTCTATACCAATAGCGTCCATAGCGCCTTTCATACGTGCCACGTGGCCGTGATGGTCTGCGCCCCATACGTTAATTACCTTGTCAAAACCACGAACTGCAAACTTGTTTTTGTGGTAAGCAATATCAACTGCAAAGTATGTCGGAATTCCGTTTGTGCGGATAAGAACTTCGTCTTTTTCGCTGCCGAACTCTGTAGTTTTAATCCAGAGCGCACCGTCTTTTTCGTAAGTTATGCCGCTTTTTTTGAGGTCTTCTATCGTCTGTGCAACCTCGCCGTTTGCGTGGATAGTGCTTTCTCTGAACCAAACATCATAGAATATTCTGTACTTAGCCAATCCGTCAACGAGCCCCTGAACATTTAATTCAAGCGCATACGCAACGAGTGCATCACGACGCTCCTGCTCAGAGCAATCGAGGTATTTGTCGCCGTTAATTTCTATAAAGTTCTTAGCGTGCTCGCGGATATCGTCACCCTGATAGCCGTCTTCAGGGAATTCAAAAGCGTCTTCGCCCTTTAACTGCTGAATGTATCGTGCCTCCAGCGATTTAGCAAATTTTTCAATCTGCGCACCGGCATCGTTTACATAAAACTCTTTTGTAACATCAAATCCTGCCCAGGAAAGCGCATTTGCCAATGTATCGCCAAGCGCACCCCCGCGTGCATTACCCATATGCATAGGTCCTGTGGGATTTGCCGACACAAACTCTACCATAACCTTTTTGCCGTTGCCGATATCAGTTTTACCAAAGTTTTCGCCCTCGGCTAAAACGGCATTGAGTCCATCATAGCGCCATGCATCATTTAAGTAAAAATTAATAAATCCGGGGCCTGCAATTTCTATCTTGTCGATATATGTGCCCTCGGTTTGCATAGCATCAACCAAAGCAGTTGCAATCTCCCTCGGTGGACGTTTTGCAATTTTAGTCAGTTTCATAGCGGTGTTTACGGAAAAATCACCGTTTTTTCTGTCTGCAGGGATTTCAATTTCAATATCTGTTGTGCCGAGTTCTGCTTTTTCAAGCGCATCAGCAACGGTTGTTTCAATCTGTTTTTTGATTTCAGAAATTATGTTCATTTGTGTTTACCTCGCTTAAAATTTTCTTATGTTTATACTGAATGTGTTTTTGCCTACATACATATTGTTCATACTTATATTGTAAGTTACGGAAACCGTACCGCCGTCAAGCGTGAGGTCGGTGGAAATATCATCGGTTGTTATGCCCATTATCATAGTACCGAACGGAGTTTCGTAATAACTGGTTGTCTGTCTGCCTTTTATAAAAAGCATTGTGGTAGACACTTTGCCCGAACGCACAACAGATACATATTCGCTGTCAACCTCGATATCGGTTATTGTGCCCTCCATACCGGTTACTTCTGTTTCTTCGTATTCGATAAAGTACTTTTCGTCTTGCAAAGTTAAATCACATTCGGATATCATTTCAATGTCTGTGCTGTCCATAAGTGCATCTGCATAAGACTGCATACCTTTAACAGATATAAGATAGTCGCGTTTTTTCATTAGTGTTCCTCGCATAATTAATATTTTTCAATGTCAATTTTCTCTACCTGACCACCAATATCACGGTTCATAAAAAGGCTTGCCATTTTTTCAAAACCATCAACAGTATCGCTTACGTAATATCGGTGATTTTCGCGTATACCGCCTTCGGAAAGAAGGTCTTCTTTTTCTAAAAACCTCCGCACATAATGCGCAGTTTCGTATCCGGGGTCAATCAATGTAATGCCGTCACCCATATATTTTCCTATTACCTCTTTAAGCATAGGATAGTGCGTGCAACCGAGAATCAGCGTGTCAACTCCGCTTGATTTAATCTCTTCAAGGTACATTTCACACGTAAGGTATGTTATTTCGTGGTCAGTAAGTCCGTTTTCAACAAGTGGCACAAAAAGGGGACACGCTTTTGCAAATGTACGCAAAGACGGATTTCTCTCTGCAATAAGTTTGCCATACTTGCCGTTGGCAATAGTTCCCGCTGTGCCGATAATGCCAATCTTTCCAAGTCG
>JAZSBW010000112.1:0-2749 GCA_045602585.1 Clostridia bacterium | reverse complement strand
GTGTAACAAATGGAATATAAAATAATTTATGGTAAGTATAGCGGTGTTGAAAAGAAGGCTGTTGAATTTGTATCTGAAATCGTTTCGAATTATGTAAGTTACGCAGTTACTGCAACTGAAGCAGAATATGTAACTGATGAAGAATTGAATGATTTTAATATAATTTTAGTTGGAACGCCACATAGTAACTGCTTGATAAAGAAAATGTCAAGTAAAGGCATTTTTAAAGAATCAGATGAAAAAGAGGGGTATAGCATCAAGGTAATGCAAAGTATATATAACCCTGATGCACAGATGATAATTATATCGGGATTTGATGAAAAAGGCGCTATGTATGGTGCGGTGGATTTTGGCGCATATTATATTCCGTATGCTGAAAATACACATGATCACGGAAGGTATTTCAGAGAACTTTTTTCAGAAGAAAAAATGCCTGATTATGAAAGAATATCAGCGCCGTCTATCAAACAACGCGGTCTTTGGACGTGGGGGCACGTGGTTTACGATTATAGAAAATATATAGAAAATATGGCACGCCTTAAAATGAATACACTCATTGTATGGAATGATTTTTTGCCATTGAACATTAGCGATGTAATTGATGTTGCACATAGTTATGGAATTAAAATATATCTTGGCTTTTCGTGGGGATGGGACGAAGCACGGCCTGCGTATGAAAAGAATGGAAAAGATTTTGATATTTCAGATGAATCTGTAATTGAACAATTAAAAAATGGTATTGTTGAAAAATATAAAAGGGATTATTCTAATCTTGAAATAGACGGAATATATTTTCAATCATTTACCGAGACAAAGCGCGAAGAAATCAATGGAACAGTAATTGCCGAATGTGTTGTTAATCTTGTTAATTCAACAGCAAATGAACTTTATAAAATTTCTCCTGACTTGGAATTGCAGTTTGGACTTCACGCAAGCAGTGTAAAAGAAAAACTGGAGTACATTAAAAAGACAGACGAAAGAATAATGATAGTATGGGAGGATTGTGGTGCTTTTCCATACGCCTACGAACCAAATCGTGTAGATGATTTTGATGAAACATATCAATTAACTGCTGAAATTGCTTTTTTGCGTGGTATAAAAGAAAATTTCGGTGTTGTTACAAAAGGATTAGTGTGCCTTGATTGGATTTCTTTTGAGCATCAAAAAGGACCTTTTGTTATGGGAGAACATTCACGTGAATTTATTAAAAAGCGTACAAATGAAAAGGAAAAACTTTGGAAGTATGTAGAGGCATATTGGCTGGAAAATGCTGAATATGCTTATGAAATGGTAAGACATCTGGATCATGTTAATGATAATACCATGATAACCGCATTGGTTGAGGATGGAATGTTTGAGGAAAACATATGGCTTCCCGTTGCTTTATTTGGAGAGATGATGTGGGATTGCAATAAAAGCAAAGAAAAATTATTAAGGGAAGTTGCTTTAAGAAAAGATATACGGAGTTAAAAAAAGGAACTGTTGCTTGAACAAAGCACAGTTCCTTTTTTATTTGGATTATTTTAAAAATTGTCAATGTTTTTAACTTTAGGAATCGTAATTTGAATATCAGTTCCTGATAGATTATCGGAAAAAATTTGTACTCCGTAGTCGTTACCGAAAATTAATTTAATTCTTGCGTTTACATTTGCTAATCCAATGTGATTTGAATCATTCGGCAAATCGCTTTTTAATAATTTTTGATATTGTTTCAGGCTTTCGGCGCTAAAACCATTTCCGTTGTCTATTATGTGGAAGATAATGTTTTCCTTCGTCATATATCCACGAATAGTTAATAGTCTTTGAGTTTCACTTTCATCTAATGGAGCAAGACCGTACTGTATAGCGTTTTCTATAATCGGTTGAAGAATTAATTTTATAATTTTGTAATCATAAATGTTTTCATCAATATCCCAATTAACATCAAATGATATTTTTAATTGTTCGATTGCTATATAGTTTTTTGCGTGTGTTAGTTCAGCAGCAATTGGTATTAGATAATGATTTGTATCAAGTGAGGTACGCAATAAATTTGCCAAGAGTGATATAGCGTTACTTATAGGATTTCTTCCACCAGCATTGACACGCGCCAGTGTTGAAATGTGATTTAATGTATTGAATAAAAAATGTTGATTAAACTGAAGTTGCATTACAGATATTTGTGATTTTTTTAAAAGTGCTATTTTTTCAGAAAGTTCCCTTTCAAAGTGTTGCTTTTTTGAAGATAACTCAGTTATTTGTTGAGTAATATAATTAATTTCGTTTGCTGCTTCGTTTGATGTTTCAAATGTTTCAACATAACTGAAACTGTTTATGATTTCTGTTATTGCACGATAAAACGAAAATGATATATATAATGCTATTAATGCCGGTAACAGGAAACTGATAAACAGCGAAAGCATTATAAAAGTCTGAATATTCATAAAAGTATTATCAGCAATTGAATCATCAAAAACACTTACTAATGCAAAATTGGAAGAATAAAGTGATTTAGAAGCAGTAATAACTTTGTTGTTTGCTATGGAAACAGTATTGTCGCCAGGCAACTCGTATGTATAATAATCGGCAAGTTTTTCGCCTATGAGTTCTTCGTTTGTACTATACAGAATTTTTCCGCTGTTATTAAGTAAAAAGAAGTCATTATGCTCACTTGAAATTTTATTAAAATCAAAAGTGTCAAAACTGTAATTAAATACTATAAGACCGTGACATATGTTTTGATAATAGACTCCATAACAGAAAGACAAAG
>JAZSBW010000111.1:0-4636 GCA_045602585.1 Clostridia bacterium | reverse complement strand
GAGGAATATATATATCACGCATTGATGGTGATGTTATAACGTATGATATCCGTGTTAAAATCCCAAACGGTGGAAACTATCTTGAAAATGCGGCTATGCATACTATAGAGCATATATTTGCAACATTTGTGCGTAATAGTAAGTATAGTAACAGCATTGTATATTTCGGACCTATGGGGTGCAGAACGGGTTTTTATCTTCTTCTGCGCGATAGCGTTTCATATGAACAGGCTATTGAACTTATACAGGATGCATTTTCGTTTATTGCAGATTTTGACGGTGATATCCCCGGTAACAGCCGTATTGAGTGCGGAAATTATCTTGAACACGACCTTTCCGGTGCTAAATGCGAGGCGCTCGAAATGACAAGCGTTATAAAAAACTGGACGCCCGATAATATGAGATATAAAGAATGAGGAAGATGATATGAAAAAAATAGGTATAATCGGCGCTATGGAAGTAGAGATAGAAGAAATTAAAAAGAATATGACGGTAACTGAAACTGCAACCATAGCGGGTATGAATTTTTATAAAGGCATTTTGGAAAATACTGAAGTAATACTTGCGCAAAGCGGCATAGGTAAGGTGTTTTCTGCAGCGTGCACTCAGGCAATGATTATGAATTTTGCACCGGATTTAATAATTAATATCGGTGTGTGCGGCGGACTTTTAAAAGAATTAAGAACAGGTGATATTATCCTTGCTGATAAGGTTGTTCAGTATGATATGGATACATCCGCAGTAGGCGACCCGATAGGACTTATATCGGGCATTAATAAGATATATTTTGAGTGTGACATTGGTGCAAATTCTGATATAGAGAATATTTTAAAGGATAAAAATATCAACTATAAAAAGGGTGTTGTAGCAACAGGCGATAAATTTATAAACGACTCCGCCCTTGTTAAATGGTTGCGTGAAAACTATGACGCTATCGGCGGCGATATGGAAAGTGCTTCAATCGGGCACGTGTGCTACATAAATGATGTTCCGTTTGCAATACTCCGCAGTATGTCAGACAGCGGTGATGAAAACTCTGATAACGACTATAAATCTTCACTTGACTATGCCGCAAAAACAACAAAGGATATTATTATAGAATTATGCAGATAATGTCATCTGTTTTCAGGTGGTTATATGTTTTTAAAAAAACTTATTGAAAAGATAAAAATACTCATATTACGCTTTTTGGACAGAAAAAAAGTAGAGAGTGACAATGTTCTTTGTGAAGTGTCTTCAAAAGTATGGCAGGCTTATAAAATTGTAAGGACATTAAAACGTAAAAATGTTTATGCAGAAGATGTTCTGCGTTATTTAAAATTTGTTAAGCACAACGCTGATATGATGAGGTATACTGATAATCCTGACGTTTTTATGTCAAATTATACTGCTTTAATTGAAAATATCGACAAGGCTCAGGAAATAAGACATATAGATAAATCTTTGTTGAATATTGTTGGTGAAATTTCTGATATGATAAAAGGTATGCCAAAATCATACGAGGAATGTTCCGAGGATGGGTTTGTTTACTATAGTGTAACTTTTGCCGGCAAACGAAAAGAATATTACTATCTTTCCGGTAATAAAACGTATAAAGTGGGGCAGTATGTTATAGCACCTGCGGGCGACTTTATGGAGCCTGCAGTAGTTAAAATTGTAAGCATTGAAAGATACACTCCAACCAATGCTCCTATGCCGCCGGAACTTTTAAAAACTATTATATCTCCTGCAATAAAATAACCCGTCTTTTTTAGGACAGTACTTTCTTATCAACATCGACCTAAAAAAACGGGTTTTAAATTTATACATTTGCGGGAAGTTTAGTTCTCAACTCATTAAGGTGTGCATCTTCGCTTACTTTAACGCATTTCCATACTCCGTTTTCGTATTCAAAGGTAGTAACAGAAGCATTTGTGACCCATGGAATAAAGTGCATATTTTCAAGACTTCCGTGCTCAACAAGTGTTTGCATTGCACGTATTGGTGTTGCGTGCGTTGCAATGACTATAGTTTTTCCGTTGTTGGCAGATGCTATGGCGGTCAGTTCATCCATAATTCTTTTTCCAAGTTGTTTAACGGATTCTCCTTCCGTGCAACGCGCATTGCCGATGTCTGTAAGCCATACATTGTAGTCGTCTGAATAGTCGGTTGCTAAATCGGTAAATTTCATACCCTCCCATTTTCCTGCGGATATTTCACGCAGGTTTTTGTTTGGTATAATTTCAACTCCGGCTAAATCCGCTACGAATTTACCTGTTTTGAATGCTCTTTTAAGGTCGCTGGTATACACCTTGTCAACTTTGTAATTCGCCACTATAAACTCTGCTGTTTTCTGCGCTTGTTTTAACCCGTTATTTTGTAAATCAGCATCTAAGTTTCCGGCAAAGACTTTGTTTCGGTTGGCTTCGCTTTCACCATGCCTTATCATAAGTAAAGTAGTCATTTTAATTCCACTCCCAATTAATGTCAATCCATTATGTTTGTATACATTCATATATCTATGCATCTGCACTTTCATCAAGTGCTTCAATATAAAAACTTACAGGTCTAAACCCATCATTACAGGAAATCATAGCGGCTTTTGGATTCTTCATCCATCCATCATAAAAATTCTCACCGCCATGAGATAAAGTCATTACAAATGGAGATATGCTTTCCCACGCACTATCACACAGACCATCAGGCTTTTTCCATCCGTTTGCAATAAAAACTTGTCCTTCTTTTAAGTCACAAGTATGCTTAATAGGATTTTCGTATTTTTCTATCAAATCATCATAATGTGATATTTTCATTACAGTTATACGGCATTTGTTCATATTATTTATTCTCCGTTCAAATCTGCCTCAGATTTTGATATATTCTGTGTTAGGCTCGTGTCAAGACAGGGTCCAAAATAAAATTTTATTACCAAATAAATGGTATCAAGCGATATTTTACTTTCTTCTTATATTCACAATATCCCTCAAGTTCATTTTCAAGAAATACTTCTTCACATTTTATTCTTTTTACAATGATAAAGGGATATGCCAAAAAAATTAAAAATGCATATATTGAACCTAATACAAGTGGTATTGACAAAAATAGAAATAAAGTTGCACTATACATTGGATGGCGTACAATGCCATATAATCCTGTATCAATAACTATTTGTCCTTCTTGGATTTCAATAGTGCGACTAAGATATATATTTTGTCGCAACACCTCAGCATAAAGAACATATCCCAAAAGGAAAAAAACTACAGCAACACCAATAGCACTTCTCGGTAAAATATACCAATTAAAGCGAATCGTTAAGCCTGCAACAATAAAACCCAATATAAATATAAGTCCGCTCAATTTCACAACCGTCTTCTGCTCTTGCTGTTCCTCTTTAGCATTTAGTCGTTTTTTTAACAGATCCGGATTTTTAAATATCATAACGATTCCTGCAAGAAACATCGGCAGAAACAAAATAACCATAAGTAACAATCCATTCGCAAAAAAAGTGCCGGCAGGCAAAAATATTAATACGCCAACCAGTATCATACCCAACAGCATTTTTGCTATTGCCTGTATGAATAGTTTTATTTTCATACACTCTCACCATCTTATTTTTCCAACATTCGATAAATTATGTATTAAAATCACCGAACGATTCAGATACCAAAGATAATTCATTCGCTACACAAGATGCAACTTTAATCGAGAATAATCAGCGCGATAAAAGCAAGCGTTTCATCGCCTGTGTTTTTCAGAGAGTGACCTTGTCCTGATGTGGTTAAGGTTACCATACCGGGAACAGCGTCTATCTTTGTTCCGTTATCGTTATAAATGCCTTTTCCCGAAAGTATAAAGTAGGTCTCACTTTCTCCTATATGCATATGAAACTCCACTTCTTCGCCAGGTTTTAACTGTATCAAGGAAAAAAGTTTGATTTTTGGATTTGACGCATCAAAATCCGCAAGGTCGGTCATAAGCATTTTTTCCTTTCCTATATTGTTTAACTTTGTCACAGTTTTCAGTTCTTCTTTTGTTTTGTACATAAAATTCACCTCTATATTAATTTAATAAAACCACCAAACAATTTATATGGCGATTATATCATATTTTGCTACTTTCTACAAGGGCAAAATTCATTTACGATATAAGTTATATAATTACATATTTTAGAGGTTGAACAGATTGAATTATATTAAAACAAATAATTAAGGTTGTGTTTTTATACAGAACCTTTTTGTGTACTTTATGCAAAAATACTTGTAATTTTATCCTGAATGTGTTATCATAATAACAGTATATAGTTTTGAAAGGCGGGTGTTGCAAATGGATAACAATACCATGAAATTTAGTGCAATAGGCGAGGGTCAGAATCATGTGCGTGAGGTTTTGCGTATTGTGTACGAGGCTTTGCAGGTTAAAGGTTATAATCCCATTAACCAGATTGTAGGGTTTATAATGTCGGGCGACCCCACATATATCACCAGTCATAATAATGCAAGAAACCTTATCGGCCGTCTGGAACGTGATGAAATAATAGAAGAAATCGTTACAGAATATCTTAAAAATTTATAAAAACATTAGATAGCAAAGAAGCGCAGTTGCGCTTGCTTTGCTATTCTTTGTAAAAGGATAAAATATGAAAAAAATAAAAAAAGCC
>JAZSBW010000110.1:0-3216 GCA_045602585.1 Clostridia bacterium | reverse complement strand
CAGCACCAAATCCGGCTTCAGTAATTACATAATCACTCAGTTTAAGTGCAAGTTTGGTAGCCATAACACTATTACATCCATGCGCAATATTAGCAAAAGGACCGCCGTGCATAAAGCATGGTGTGTTTTCCAAAGTCTGTACAAGATTTGGTTTTACAGCATCTTTCATAAGAAGTGTCATAGCACCGTCTGCTTTTAAGTCAGCAGCAGTTACAGGCTCGCCGTCCATATTATAAGCAACGATTATCTTACCAAGACGATTTTTTAAATCCTGTAAATCGTTAGCAAGACATAAAACTGCCATTACTTCTGACGCAACGGTAATCATAAAACCATCTTCTCGAGGCACACCATTGATTTTGCCGCCGAGACCTACAACAATATTTCTTAATGCTCTATCGTTCATATCCATAACACGTTTGAACACAATTTTAGTAGTATCAATATTGAGAGCATTCCCTTGTTTTATATGGTTGTCCAAAAGGGCGGCAAGCAAATTATGCGCAGCAGTTATAGCATGCATATCACCGGTGAAATGAAGGTTAATATCCTCCATTGGTACTACCTGTGCATATCCTCCGCCCGCAGCACCGCCTTTTACCCCCATTACAGGGCCGAGTGAAGGCTCACGAAGTGCTATAGCGCAGTTTTTACCGATTTTATTCATTGCTTGTCCAAGACCAACTGTAATAGTGGTTTTACCCTCACCTGCAGGTGTAGGATTTATAGCAGTCACCAGAACAAGTTTACCATCTTTATTATTTTTAAACTTCTCGTATGTGTCTGCAGATAATTTTGCTTTGTACTTACCGTAATATTCAATATCATCTTCGTTAAGACCAAGTTTTTCTGCAACTTGTCCTATATGAAGCATTTTCGCTTCCTGAGCAATTTCAATATCTGTCTTCATAACTTTGTCCCCCAACATCATTATATTATTTAACTCAAAATACAAATTGCCTTAGCTGAAATTCCTTCTCCTCTACCTTCAAATCCAAGTTTTTCAGTAGTAGTTGCTTTAACACTTACATTTTCTATAGAAATATTGAGCGTTTGAGAAATAATTTCTCTCATTCTATTAATATGAGGTGCCATTTTTGGCGCCTGTGCAATAATAATTGAATCAATATTTCCTATAGTGTACCCGTTATCTTCAATTAGTTTACCCACGTGTGATAAAAGTCCGACACTTGATATCCCCTTATATTTTAAATCACTATCCGGAAAATGTTTTCCAATATCCCCAAGTGCTGCAGCACCTAAAAGCGCATCCATTATAGCATGCAGTAACACATCAGCATCAGAGTGACCTAACAATCCATATTCAAAATCAATTTTAACACCGCCGATTATCAAATCACGGTCAGGTACAAGCCGATGAACGTCATACCCTATTCCAATTCTCATTTTACTCACCAAGCAAGCCTTTCATAATATAAATATCCTGCGGAGTAGTAATTTTAATGTTTTCGTATTTACCCTCTATCATTTTAACTTTATATCCTGCTTTTTCCGCCAGAGAGCAATCATCAGTTGCAAATATATCAGCATCGTTATGAAGAGCACATATAATTTCTTTTTTGAAAACCTGAGGTGTCTGTACCTGCCAAAGTTTTTCGCGATCCGCTGTATATTCAATAAAGCCGTCGTTGCCAACAACTTTAATGGTATCTTTCATTTTAACTCCCGTTGCAGAACAACCGTATTCAATAGCAGAGTTTATACACATGGTAACTGTTTCTGCATCTATCATTGGTCGGGCACCATCATGTATAACTACAATATCTGTGTCATCACCGATTTCTTTTAACCCATTGCAAACAGACTCCTGTCTGGTACTTCCTCCTGTTACAATTTTAGTAACTTTTGAAAATTCAAAATGTTCAACAACGTCTTTACAAAAAACTATATATTCAGATAATGTAACAATGATGATTTCGTCAATATCTGTACATTTAGAAAGTGCATTAATAGTATAAGCGATTATGGGCTTTCCAAGTACCTCAATAAATTGCTTAGGTATATCAGAATTCATTCTGTTGCCAACTCCTCCGGCAACAATTACAGCAGTGGTTTTAACACGGGATTTACTCATAAGCCCTCCATTAAAACAAATTTAAATATTTAAGAATCTACTTGTTTCCTCTTTTAAATTATCACGTTCACATACAGTATTAAATCTTACAAATTTATTTTTGAGTTCTTTCAAAGATTTAGGAATTCTAATATTGCCTTCGTCGGAAAGCATCTGTAATAACTGGAATTCATCTTTACCTTCAAGTTCTTTTTTGCTTACTAAAGCAGAAAGAACACTATTATTGAACTTAAACGGATTTGCCGTAGATGCAATAACTGTTTTTGTGGTATCACCTGTTTCTTCAACATAACGATTATATGCATAAACACCGACCGCAGTATGAGTATCCACAATATAATCAAATCTATCATGAGTATTTTTGATTGTTTCTATTGTAGTATCATCATCACAACAACATGCATAGAAATTATCTTTAATTATTGATTTAAGTTTATCGTTAACTTCGTAGCGACCATCTTCGGAAAGTTTTTTCATATATTCAGAAACCAATTCGGTATCGCCATCTGTTGCATGGAAAAGAAATCTTTCCAAATTGCTTGAAATCAAAATATCCATTGAAGGAGATACTGTTGTTTCAAAATTACGGTTTCTATCGTAAATACCGGTATTAATAAAATCAGTAAGTACGTTGTTAATATTAGAAGCACAAATAAGTTTACCTATTGGCAATCCCATACATTTAGCATAATATGCTGCCAGAATATTACCAAAGTTACCGGTTGGAACACAAATATTGATTTTATCACCGGCATTGATTTCACAATTTCTAAGTAAATCGCAGTATGCTGCAAAATAATATACAATTTGAGGAGCAAGTCTTCCCCAGTTAATGGAGTTAGCAGAAGAAAAAGCAAATCCTTTTTCGGCAATTTCATCAGCAAACGCTTTGTCAGTAAATATCTTTTTAACACCTGTCTGTGCATCATCAAAATTACCTTTTACAGCAACAACATCAACGTTATTTCCCTCTTGCGTTGTCATCTGCAATTTTTGTATTTCCGACACACCATTATCGGGATAGAAAACCTGAATACGTGTACCCGGCACATTTTTAAAGCCTTCCAAAGCGGCTTTTCCGGTATCACCGGATGTAGCAACTAAAATCACAATTTCTTTAT
>JAZSBW010000109.1:0-2428 GCA_045602585.1 Clostridia bacterium | reverse complement strand
AGTATCACTACCGAGTGAGAAGATAGCCTCATCTGCCGCAACAACTGCCGCACTTCCACCTGAAGAACCGCCCGGAACTTTAGTTAAGTCGTACGGGTTTTTAGTTGTTTTAAAATACGATGTTTCGGTAGACGACCCCATTGCAAACTCGTCCATATTTGCCTTACCGATGATAACTCCGCCGTTTTCTTTTAATTTTTTAGACACAAACGCATCGTACGGCGGAACAAATGTTTCAAGCATTTTAGAACCGCAGGTTGTGGCAATTCCGTTTGTGCAAATATTATCCTTAACCGCTACGGGGATACCGCAGATATCGGAAACACTTTCACCCGATGCAATCTTTGCATCAGCCGCTTTTGCCTGTTCAACGGCTTTTTCATTTGCTACACTTATATAACCGCCTATTTTGCCATCTACATCTTCAATACGTTTTAAAACGGATTCTGTGATTTCAACACTTGAAACCTCTTTTGCTTTAAGCATTGAGGAAAGTTCGTGAATGGTTTTTTCGTATAAATTCAAAGCACTCTCCTCCTTACTCAACTACCTTAGGCACAAGAACACAGCCTCTTGCCTTGGCAGGTGCATTTTTCAAAATATCGTCTCTGCTATAAGACGGAACTTCAACGTCTTCGCGGAAAACATTATATATATCAGACACATGGTTAGTAGGTGCAATCTGCTCGGCATCAAGTTCTGAAAGTTTGTCCGCAAACTCAATAACCGCCTCCATGTTAAGTGATTTTACTTCTTCGTCAGTCAGTTTAAGACGCGCAAGTTCTGCTACGTGCTTTATCTGCTCAGTAGTTACTTTCATAAGTATACTTCCTTTCAATTAGCAATCATTATTATTATACACTATTTTTAACCATTTTGCAACATAAAAACACCGCTTTATAGCGGTGTTTTTAAATCATTTTATCATTGATTCAAATTCTTCTTCGCTTATAACAGATACACCAAGTGCATTTGCCTTATCAAGTTTGCTTCCTGCGGCTTCACCAGCAAGCACATAATCCGTCTTTTTAGAAACGCTTCCCGAAACTTTTCCGCCAAAACGCTCAATTATCTCGCTTGCTTCTTTTCTTCCGTATTTTTCGAGCGTGCCGGTAAGTACGAATATTTTTCCGTCAAAGCGGTTGTCACCGCCATTGTCAGATATATACTCCATATTAACACCCGCATCTGCCAGACGTTTGATAAAATCACGTGTATGCGGCTGAGCGAAGAAATCAACAACACTTTCAGCCATAACATTTCCTATATCGCCAATTGAAGAAATATCTTCTGTCGAAGCATTGAAAAGTGCCTCTATATTACCGAATTTTTTAGCAATAAGTTTAGACGCACCTGCACCTATATGGCGGATTCCCAAAGCATAAAGAAGTTTAACCATTCCGTTTGATTTGGAATTTTCAAGTGCATTCAAAATGTTTTCGGCACTTTTTTCGCCCATTTTATCAAGCGCGGCAAGTTCATCTTTATCCATATAATAAAGGTCGGCGCTGGTTGAGATGAGTTTGTTTTCAACAAGTTTTTCTATTATCTGCGGACCAAGTCCCTCTATATCCATAGCATCACGTGATACAAAGTGAATTATATTGCGTATTGCCTGTGCAGGGCAATCCACACCTGTACAGCGGTGCGCCGCCTCACCATCTTCTCTGTGTACCTTTGCACCGCACGCCGGGCACACCTCCGGCATATTGAATTCAACCTCTTCACCTGTACGTTCTTCTTTAACAACGTCGACAACCTCAGGAATAATATCTCCTGCTTTCTGTATAACGACTGTATCGCCAATACGGATATCCTTTGTGCGTATAAAGTCTATATTATGAAGCGTTGCACGGCTTACAGTAGAGCCGGCAATGAGTACCGGTTCAAGTTCTGCCGCCGGAGTTAAAACACCTGTTCTGCCAACTGCAACGGTTATATCCTTAACCTTTGTTTTCTGCTTTTCGGCAGGATATTTATATGCGATTGCCCATCTGGGAGTTTTGGCAGTTGAGCCAAGTAAATCTCTGTGACTTAACTTATTTATCTTTATTACTGCACCGTCAATATCATAATATAAATCCCTGCGAGCCTCGCCGATACGTTCAATCTCTGCAAATGCATCTTCTATAGTTTTAAAAGACTGCTCATTTAATATAACTTTAAACCCGCATTTGCGAAGCAGTTCAAGCCCCTCTAAGTGCGAAGAAACCTCTCTGCCCTCTATCTGCTGAATGTTAAACACAAATATATCTAAATTGCGCTTAGCGGCAACAGCGGAGTTGAGTTGCCTCAATGAGCCCGCTGCTGCATTGCGTGGGTTGGCAAAGGTGGGTTCGCCGTTTTCCTCTCTGCGCTGATTGATTTTTGCAAAATCGGGTTTAGATATAAACACCTCTCCGCGAACTTCTAAATACGGAATATCTTC
>JAZSBW010000108.1:0-8594 GCA_045602585.1 Clostridia bacterium | reverse complement strand
TATTATTTTATGCGGAGATATTTAAAAAATTCATTTTGACAAAACCTCAGTTTTTAAAAGCCAGGCATTGAAAAAGGTGCAAAAGGCGAATCGAAGTCGCCAAGCGCCTTTTTTAATCGTGAACAAACTCCCAGTCTGAGACAGGAAATCGCCCGTTCTTTATAACTCTTTTGGGCTTGCCGATAACTTACTCAAGTGGTTCTACAAATGTTGCTTTTTCAAGGTCTTCATTATAAAGACTGTATAATCTAGATGCCAATCTTTCTTACGAAACTTTGTTCAAAGTTAGGGATAAAAATTTTCTTTTTTGGATTTTATACTATTCGGTAATTTTTATAACGCTTCTTTCATAAAATCCCGATTAATATCTATGCATTTTTTCCTGCTAAGTATCCGGTAGAAAATGCTATTTGCAGATTAAAACCTCCGGTGTATGCGTCAGTGTCAATTATCTCGCCTGCAAAGAATATTCCGGATACTATTTTAGATTCCATTGTACCGGGGTTAATCTCTTTAACATTAACTCCGCCTGAGGTTATAATAGCCTCTTTAATAGGACGGAATCCTGCAATTTCAAACTTAAGATTTTTAAGCAGAGAAACAAGGTTTCTTCTCTCCTGCTTGGTTATCTCATTAATTTTTTTATGTGCGTCAATTCCGGACAGTTCAACTATAACAGGTATAAGTTTTTTCGGCAAAAGAGCATCGAGCGAATTTATAAAGTTTTTATTTTTAAGTTGCTCAAAATCTCTCAATATACGTTTATCAAGCGTTGATTCGTCAAGAGCAGGTTTCAAATCAACAGACAACGTATATTTTGCATTTTTACGCATATGCGAACTTGCGCTTAATACAACGGGACCGGAAAGTCCGTAATGAGTAAAAAGCATTTCGCCAAAATCTTCGTACACTTTTTTGCCGTCGGACATCAATGTAACAGAAATATTTTTAAGCGACAAGCCCTGAAGTTTGCCTATATAATCTTCTTTTACAACAAGCGGAACAAGCGACGGCTTTAAATCAACTATAGTATGTCCCAAATCTTTGGCAAAATTATATCCGTCGCCTGTAGAGCCGGTTAAGGGGTAACTTGCACCGCCGGTGGCAATAATCACGCTATCGCACTTAACAGCTCTTTTATCAGCAAGCACTACAGTTTTTGTGTTATCTTCATTTACAACAATCTTTTTAACAGCACCTTTTACAATCTTTGCACCACAATCGAGCACGTATTTTGCAAAAGCATTTACAACATCTTTTGCCTTATCACTTACGGGGAATACCCTATCCCCTCTTTCAACCTTTGTTTCAACACCTAATCTTGCCAGCAAATCGATAAGGTCTGTATTTGTAAAAGAATAAAAAGCACTATATAAAAAATTGCCGTTTACAGGTACGTTTTTTATGAATTCGGATATATCAGCATTATTGGTAACATTACATCTCCCCTTACCCGTGATAAGAAGTTTCTTACCGAGAAAATCATTCTTTTCAAAAAGGATTACCTTTTTACCCTCCGAAGCAGCAGTTGCGGCAGCCATCATTCCGGCAGGGCCACCGCCAATAACGGCTACGTGTCTGTCATTGTTCATGCTTTTCATACACCTCATATTTATCCCATATATTTTCAAGTTCTTCAAAAGTGTTTCTTACGCTGTCTTTGTTTTTAAGAACAAGCGCAACAATAATTGCATTGATTATGCTTAAAGGTGCAACGAGCGAGTCTACAAAATACGACATATCGCTGCGCGCTATAAGCGAATGTGTGGCAAAAGGTATAATTGGTGAATTCATACTGTCGGTTAAAGCAACAACGCTTGCACCTTTAGACGCCGCATATGAAACTGCTTTCACTGTTCTGCTTGAATAACGCGGAAAACTTATTGCTATAACGGCATCATTCTCCCCAACACGGAACAATTGTTCAAATGTTTCGCTGGCAGAACTTGTACTGATGGTTTTTACACCTTTAAATATAAGATTAAGGTAAAACCCTAAAAACGATGCAAGTGACGAGCAACTTCTTGTGCCAAGTATATATATTTTATCAGCGTTCGCTATGGTTTCAACAGCAGCAATAAACTCTTTTTCATCAAGATTTTCAACCGTCTGGCGAAGTTTTTCGATATCGGATTGAATGATGGTTTTCATTACATCACTCTCACCAATTTTAGCAGTTGTAACCTCCATTCGCTGAACATTGGTAAGGCGGTTTCTTATAATCTCCTGCAATGATTTTTGCAACTGCGGATATCCATCATATCCAAGTTCTACGGCAAAGCGGACTACGGTGGATTCACTTACACCTGTAGCCTTCCCTAAGCCCGAAGCAGTCATAAAAGCCGCTTTATCATAATTATTAAGTATATATTCGGCAATATTACGCTGACCTTTACTTAAACTTTCCAATGAATTTTTAATATGGGCAAGTACATCTTTACAAACCATAATTGCACCCTCGTTTCTATTTATAAAAATAAAGCCACGCTATAAGGAAAAAACCCCAATTCTTATTGGGGTTTTACAGATGAATTTAATTCAAATGCGTATATAATAATTACGCTTTGGTTACGTTAGCAGCCTGAGGACCTTTAGCACCCTCAATTACTTCAAACTCAACAGCCTCACCTTCCTGAAGGGTTTTGTAACCTTCCATGGTGATTGCTGAGAAATGTACGAATACGTCGCCGCCATCTTCACACTCGATGAAGCCATAACCTTTCTCTGCGTTAAACCATTTAACTGTACCTTTTTGCATTGCTTGCTTCCTCCTAAACACGAGTAGTATTTTTACCACTCTTTTAAAAAAATAATTCGAGTAGTAAAACAATTGCTACTCACATGCTATAATATTACCATACCTTGAAATTTTTGTCAATGAGTTTTTGGAAAACTGCCCTTATAATTTTTACGACTTTTTTTGTGTAAAACAGACAAACTGCCTATAGCGTATAATATATCTGACCTGTAATTTCGGCAGATACGTTAATGCCAAAAGTATCATTGATTTCTGTCAGCAAAGTATTTGTTTTAATCTTTTCGCAAATCACTTTAACCGTTACAAATTCACTGTAATTGATATTATCAACTTTAAACTCACCGGTTTTAAGTATATGCTCTACTTTGCTTAAAAACGTATAATCACATTTTATTTCCAAAATGTCACACATTGTTTTTTTCAGCAACCCACATTCTGCGAGGCAGTCTTTGGCGGCTTTTGTATACGCGCGGATAAGACCTCCCGTACCCAACAGAGTTCCGCCAAAATATCGGGTTACAACACAGACGCAATCTGTTATCCCCTCATTTTCAAGCATCTCTAACACAGGGAAACCGCCGGTTCTGGTAGGTTCACCGTCATCACTGTACTTTTTAAAGCCGTTATTCAATATAAACGCATATACATTGTGACGTGCGCTGTAATGTTCTTTTTTAACAGACGCAATAAATGCCGCTGCTTCTTCTTCACTTTCAACATGGCGCATAGCGGCGATAAAGCGCGATTTTTTTTCTGTTATTTCGGCAGTTGCATCTTTTTTTACGGTAATATATGTTTTATCCATAACAATTCCTTTATTTATATTTTATAGTTTCATTTTACCACAAAAAGTATGTTACATCAATACTTTTTGCAAAACATGAAAAGGCACACTAAAAAGTGTGCCTAAAGCTCTATTTTTCAAACAAATTACAACTATATATAAATTCAATTTTATCACCGTTTTGAACTATATATTGCGAGCATCCGTATGTAGGCTGAACATCATTAACCTTATATAACCATCCGGAAAAGTTACCGCAGTCAAATTCATAGAGATTTCCTATTCCCTCGATATACACCGAGTTATACATTGGTGTTTCTACAAATTCAAGATGGATATTATTGTTTTTAAGTTCACGATGCAAGACATCAAACACGCTGTCGCCCTCATGAATTGTTACAGATTGTTCAGCATAAAGAATTCCGTCATCAGGTATTATCTCTGCTTTGCCGTTTTTCAACATATCTATATTAGACAGTACAGAATCACACCTAACAGACAACGTACAAGAAGGTGCGGAAGACATTATTTTTTCTTCTTCCTGCTCAGATATTTTAATATGTTCTTGATATGTAATGACTTGAGTTTCTTCAGAATATGAAATTTCCTCTCTAACAGGACTATCTATATGCTCTTCAACCATATCTTGATGTGTTGGTTCTTGCACTACCGTTGAATTTAAAACATCGGGTTCTGTGCTTTCGGGAGTATTTCCACCATAGAAAAATACTACGGCAAGTAATATTATAACTGCACTTGCTATTATGATTTTTTTCATATTTTATCTTTCCATTTCTGCAAAACGCATAAGCATAGTTGCAACCTCTGCCCTTGTTGCATTGGATTTTGGCGCAAGTATACCACCAGATTTACCTGTAATAACTCCGTGTTCAACCGCATATTTCATAGCGTTTAATGCATACTCGGATATATCGGCGGCATCTGCATAAGATAATGTATCTTCTCCGATTTTTGTGTCGTAACCGTTTAAGGCTGCATATCTGTATAAAATAAGCGCAAGTTGTTCACGTGTGATATCTGCATCAGGGGCAAACTCGGTTGCTGATATTCCTGATACTATATTATTTTTTGCCGCCCAATTTATGCTGTCTGCGTACCACGCATTTTCCGGCACATCAGCAAAAGAAGTTTCTACTGAAACACTATCCACGGACGCAAGCCGATACAAAACTGTTACAAGCATAGCACGTGACATAGTAGTATCAGGTTCAAATCCTTCATCGGTTCCTTTAAATAGACTATTCTCATACGCATATTTTACTGATGGGTAATACCAAGACTCAGAATCAACATCTTTAAAAACATTATCTGCAAAAACAGGTTTCTGTACTTCTTCCGGTGCATCTTCTTTGGAATCTTGATTTTTATCTTCTTTTACAGAGCCTGTCGAAATCGATATGCCGCTACCACCTCTGTAATATATTTTCGAAAGTGTCACATCGACATTTTTCTTTAAATGGTTTTGCGCATCATCAGCAGTCACTTCAACAGTTCCGTATTCTGTATCGTACCCCGAAGCGGAAACAGTATATGTATACGTGCCCTCTGCAAGATCGAAACAGTTTTCTTTAAGTTCTTCTTTGCCATCAACAACAACATCGGCATCTGTGGGACTTACTGTAAAAATTACAGGGCAATATTCTGCATCCGAAATATTTGCTTCTTTCATAGGATTATCAGAAAAATCATAAATTGTTTTTCCGTTATTTTCTTTAAATAGTTTCCACGCCAGAAGTCCGCGTAAACCTTGCTCAGTAGCAAATGCATTCGAAAAACCGTTCATATCAGCATTTGCATCGGAAAGCAATCCGTCTATAAGACTATTTTCACCATTTTTAATTTCTTCCGAATCTATACCAAGCGCAGAAAATGCACATATTGCAAGTGCAGTAGATGCCGGCTCATAGCCTTCGGGTCCGTTAATCAAACCGTCTTCACGCTGCTGGCCTTTTAAGATTTCAACTGCCTCGTCAACAGCATTTTTAACATTTTCATCAGTACTATAATACGGTGCAAGCGATAAAATCATAGGAGTCATAGCATCTGTTCCGTAAGTTAAATCATACCATTCGCTATTTTTTTCTAACGCAATATTTATAAGCGATTTCATCTGTGCTTCTGTTGCATACCCTTCTGCCTGAGAAATCGCGATTATAACATACGGAAGTGTGTATACATTTGTTACATCAGTGTTATTATTATCTACCAAAGTAATCAATTTTTCAACAATATCCGTTTTTTCGTAATTTTCCGTAAACACTTTTTTTGCATCATGCCCCAATGCACGTAATGCAAGTATCGATTTTGCCAAATCACCTGCAGTGGTTGCCTCACTTGCAGATATAACAAGTTTTTTAAGTATTTCTGCTTTTTTATCCTCACTTAAAATATTTTCGCTCTCAGGAAAAAGTTCTGCATAAGTTACCATATCTGCAACAATCCACGCAAGATTGTTTCCTGCTTCTGTTAAATCGCTCTGCATATAATGACTTGCGATGCCGTGTATCATTTCAATTGCAGGATGAATTACATCAACTATACAAACAGGTGCGGTAATGCCTGGGACAGTTTCTTCGTTTAAAGATTTGGTTTTTGTTGCAGAAACAATGTATTTGCCCTCATCTTCAAATGAAACTGTTGCTTTGCCATCTGCATCAGTTATTACTTCTGTTGCATTTCCGTTTATGGTAACTGTTGCACCCTCACACGGATTAAAGACCATATTCCAGTTTTCGTCATAACCGCTTACAAGAAGTGTAAGTGTAAAAGATTCTTCGCAATTAACCTCTTTATTCATTACATCAAATTTTGTATAACTTTCCGTATGTGGATATGCATTTTTATATATACACACATCTACATAATCGCCGTTTTTAACGATATGAGAAAGTCCCATAACACTCTCTTCGCCACCATTTACCTGATATCCGAATTTTTTACTTGTATCTCCCCAAAGTTTATCAATAGCAAGCCCATAGTCACCCTCGCTTGATGCATATCCATCTGTACCATCTTTATAGTATGTTCTGTGTGCTTCCAAAAACACATCGTCAAGACAATAAGAGTCTTTCCCACTTAAAGTAACAGGAACATACGCCATAGCGCTGCCTTCTTTACTTTCAACTATTTCTCCGTATTTGCTGACAGAAATATAAACAGTTATATCTGTGTTTTCTGATAAAACGGGTATGGCACTCAAAATCATTACAAGCGCCAAAATCATTGATAAAATTCTTTTTTTCATTTTCTCGCCTTCCTTGTATTGTAATAAATTATATATAAAAAGCTGTGGTAATTTTCTTTTAACAAAGAAAATTACCACTGCTGAGTTTTCCTGTGATATACCACAATTTGCACACGGAAAAAGACCGGTACATATATACCGGCAAAACGCGCACAAAAAAATTATCCCCATACGGAATAATATCAAAGCAGGTCTTCCGACTCACATCATATAAAGCAAACGCTTCGCATTTTTATGCTCTGCCTTCTCAGTTTCCCAATGACCGGCTTTCACCGACGGGCATAAAAACATTTGATGTATACGGCGACAGTTATCGTCACGGATTCTAACCGTGTTCCCTTTTCACCAACGGCACCCAAACACAGTACCGCCGACACTCTGTGTGAATTTATATATTTTTATTAAACATATCACATTTATGCCTAAAAGTCAAGAAAACACGCATCAGCGTGTTTTCTTGACTTAAAATTATTCGGGGATTTCTTCACCAAGTATAAGTGTAATAGTTTTATATGCTCCTGCACGCCATACTTTAAGGTCAAATCTGTCGCCCACAGTATGCTTATTTTTAAGTTCGTTGAGTTCATCAACTGTTTCAACTTTTTTGCCGTCTGCTTCTACTATTATATCACCAATCTGCACACCCGACATATACGCAGGCGAATTAGGACTCATACTCGACACATATATACCGACTTTCATATCATATGCTTTTGCCATCTGCTCTGTAATATTTCTGCCTCCAACACCAATTACAGGACGGCCTCTTACATATCCGCTCTGGAGAAGGTCATCAATAATAGGTTTTGCTTCGTCTATAGGAATTGCAAAGCCAAGTCCCTCAAGTTGGTCTGACGAAATTTTGGCAGTATTGATACCTATAACTTCGCCATACTGATTAACAAGCGGACCGCCGGAATTACCGGGGTTGATTGCAGCATTTGTCTGCAAAAGTGTCAGTTGCTTATTATCAACAGTTATAGAACGGTTAAGCGCACTGATGATACCGTCTGTAACAGTACCTGCAAACTCCTGACCCAGAGGATTGCCTATAGCAACGGCAAGTTCGCCGACTTCAAGTTCGGAACTGTTGCCAAGTGTTGCATAAGGGAATGTACCCTCTATTTTCAAAACGGCAAGGTCTGTTCTGGAGTCAGAGCCTTTAAGAGTTGCCTTGTGCTCCTCACCTGTGTTTGTAATAACATAAATTTCGCTAGCACCCTCTATAACATGATAGTTGGTTACAACGTAACCATCTTCACTTATAATAACGCCTGAGCCGCTTCCCGATTCAACGGTTTGGTCACCACCATAATATCCGTCAGGTAAAAACCCGTAAATACCATAGCGTTGCATATTATTATAAGTTACCTTATTTACAACGCCAACAACTGCAGGACCAACTTTTTTTGCAATTTCCGGAATGGTAAGAACTTTTCTGCTGCCCGACGATATAATTCCGTGTGCAACATCGTCAGAAGTTGAAGTTTCGGGAACTTGAACATTCCCCTGAAGTTGCTGCAATGTTATGGAATTATCTTTTACCATAGGCGATATAAGTGCATAACCCGAAACAGTTACAGCAACCGCCAGAATTACAGATAAAATTGCAATCGGCAACTTAACAGTCTTTTTTGAAAAGTTACTTAATCTTTTTTTTGAACGGACTTTTTTATTACCTTCTTCCGTTGCATAAGTAAATTCATTATAAACACCGTGAGTAGTATTAGTTTGAAAATCATCATTATGCCACTGATAATTATCCATAATTATTCCCTCCTGTTAAA
>JAZSBW010000107.1:0-1978 GCA_045602585.1 Clostridia bacterium | reverse complement strand
GGCATCAGACGAAGGAAACAAGGTGTAGAGGTGTGCAGAAGGGCTCCGAAAGGAGTTTGAGTATTCTGAATGAAACATTGTACTACAAGTCCACATCGGGTGTATGTGCATATGCGGGAAGTCTTCCTGCAGGTATATCGGATGCGTTGGGAGAGGTTCGGTACTATGATGCAGTAGCAAGTACCATTGACAGCAGGTACTACATCTCTATGAAGGATAAGGCAGGGAAAAGCCATTTATTCTCGTATGATCAGAAAACGGGGATATGGTGCAAGGAAGATAATACGGAAGTGCTTTACTTCTGCAAGCACGGAGATGAACTGTACTACATCGATGTTAAGGACAAGTGCATGAAGTCTATCTGCGGAACACTTCTGTATGATGTGCCTGAGAAAGAGACGGAAGGAAAATTTGATTGGTTTGCGGAATCGGGTGTTATCGGGTATTCCTCGCCGGACAACAAGTATGTATCGAAGATTACACTTCGGATATCGTTGGAGTTTGGAACGAACGTGGATTTCTATCTTCAGTACGATTCATCCGATAACTGGGAGCACAAATTCAACATGAGTGGCAATGGCACCAGGACGTATACCGTGCCGGTAATTCCTAAAAGATGTGACCACTTTAGGTACAAGTTGGTAGGTAGGGGTGGATGCAAGATTTACTCTATCACGAAGACCATGGAAGAAGGGAGTGATGTTTGATGTTTGACACATTACCATTCCCGCATATCACGGGGAATACGACGGAGGAACAGATTGTACAGTTGCAGAATTACCTGCTTCAGTTGAAGGAAGAGTTAGAGTTTATCTTGCAGAACATATCCATTGATAATCTGTCAGACGAGATGCGATTACAACTGGCCAGCCTTAATACGGATTTACAGAAGTCCAGCAAGGAGCAGGAGGAAGCGATTGCACAGATAGCATCAAGCAGGGCGCTCACGGTATCGGATGTGATTAACTCGCCATCGTTCAAGAATGAAGTAAAGGGGATGATTCCTGAAAATTACATCGTGAGTGGGGAACAGACGCAAACGTCCACGGAAAGTGGTGGAACAAATATATTTACATTTACTTATGCAAACGGAGACACATCAACCTTTGAAGTAAGGAACGGTGTGGACGGAACGAATAGCACGGAAGGAGATATTTAGATATGGGATATGAAATAGGAGCAGGTGCCGTAGGAAATTTTGATAAGAAAAAATACGAAGAAGATAAAGCAAAAAAGACCACAACTGCACCCAGCACTACTCTGGCGGGTGTAGACAGTAATACGGCCAGCAAACTGACATCTAGTTTTGTGCCGTCACAGGCGTATCAGAACGCTATGGCGCACACCAACGATTTGTTGAAGCAGTTGGAAAGCGGAAGGACATCTTATACCGACCAGGTAAAGGGAATGATGGACCAGATAATGAACAGAGAAGATTTCAAGTATGATATGGAATCTGATATGTTGTTTCAGAATTATCTGGATTCTTCCATGGCAGACGGAAAGATGGCAATGCAACATACCATGGGACAGGCTGCAGCACTGACAGGTGGGTATGGAAGTACATATGCCACCAGCACCGCTAATCAGGCCTACAACGCATATATTCAGGACGCATATGATAATCTGCCGGAATACTACAATCTTGCGCTGGAAGCCTACAATATGGAAGGTCAGGAGATGTACAACCAGTATGCAATGTTGTCTGCAGAGGACCAGAAGGAGTATGACAGAATGTACAGCGCATGGAGCGCAAATTACACCAATACACAGCAGATGTATCAGAATGAGTATGGCGAGTGGGCAGGTGATGTAAGCAATGCGTTCAACTATGCTGGCATGCTTCAGGACCAGTACCGTTTTAACAGGCAACAGGAACTGGCAGATGCACAGGCGTTGATTGAGGCACAACAGAAAGCGAACCAGTGGAAGTATGATGAGAGCGACTACGAAGGTATGATGCAGAAAGCACTTGAAC
>JAZSBW010000106.1:0-15066 GCA_045602585.1 Clostridia bacterium | reverse complement strand
ACCAATTATTCTATAATTAAAAACAGCGACATTTACGTTTCACTTTTATACACAGTTCACAGATACAACCCCGTAAGAGAAATTGACGACACTCAATACATTGCAAAGATTTATGATATATCAACAGGTAAACAGGTGGCTGCCGAGGAGATATTTGACGAAGGATATACTTCTATTGTATCAAATTATGTAATAAACGCTATGGAATCCGACGGAAAATATGTGGCTGAAACTACAACAAAACTTTTTACAGAAAATACAAAAGCAGAGTTTTCTAATTTCAGCAATATCGGTTTTAACGATAAAGCAATGACAGTATATTTCAGTGCAGGCGATATTTTCCCAACCGACATGGGTGCGTTAACAGTTAATATTCCGATGAGTAAAATTTACAAAAATATGAAAATCAATATTAACGGCTATACTGCACCATTATACGATGCGAACAAGCCCATGATAGCACTTACGTTTGACGATGGTCCTCGAACATCTACAACATCAAGAATTTTAGACGCATTGGAAAGTGTGGGCGGCAGAGCAACATTTTTCATACTTGGCGAACGTGTTGCCGCAGAAAAAGAAATGATTGCACGAGGTGACAAATTAGGTTGCGAGTACGGAAACCATTCGTGGAACCATATGAATTTATCTACCGCTACAGAAGACGAAATACTTGACCAGTTAAACAAAACAGATGATGTCCTCTTTTCTGTAATAGGTAAAAAAAGTACTCTTATACGTGCACCATACGCTGCCACTAACGAAATGGTATTTAAAGTAGCCGGCAGACCGTTTATAGGTTGGGCAGTTGATACAATGGACTGGGATACACGTGATGCTGAATCCATTAAAAACGAAATTTTATCCAATGCTGATGACGGCGACATAATACTTCTTCACGACATATACGGCGATACTGCCACAGCAGTTGAGGCGGCTATTCCGGCATTGGTAGAGCAAGGATTTCAACTTGTTACCGTAAGTGAACTTTTAGAGGCAAGAAATGTTACACCAACATCAGGAAAAGTTTATTACAGCGCACGCAAAAAATAACGCAATAAACGGAGCAGAAATCTGCTCCGTTTTCATTTACTGATTTCATTTATTGCAGCCGCAGCGGTTTTTATATCTTTGATGCTGTTAAATGCTCCTACACTCAGACGAAGAGTTCCCGTATGGCGCGTATCCAATGTGGCATGTGCCAGATATGAACAATGGTATCCCGCACGTGTGGCAATCCCGTACTTCTCATCAAGGATTGATGCCGCCTCAATGCAGTCTACCCCATCAACAGTAACTGATATCACACCAAGCCTGTCGGCACACGTTATATAACCGTGTATTTTAACACCTTTTATTGCAGACAAGTCTTCAAGTAATATTCTTGTAAGCATCATATCGTGATTATAAATAGTTTCCATACCGACACGGTTAATAAAGTCTATGCCTTTAGAAAGCCCGCATATACCCACCGCATTAACCGTTCCGCTTTCGTATTTATCGGGCAATTCCTCGGGTTGTCTGGGATCCTGAGAATTACTTCCGGTTCCGCCTTCTGTTAAGGTGTCAATATTAACACCTTTACCTATACACAAAGCACCCGTACCCATCGGTCCATACAAAGCCTTATGACCGGCAAGTGCCAACATTGATATATTGTCTTTTTCCATATCTATTGGAAAAATACCGCCTGACTGGGCAGCATCTACCAAAAACGGAATATTATGCTTTCTTGCTATGGCACCAATCTCCGAAATAGGATTAACCGTTCCGCAAACATTGGAGGCATGTATGGCAACAATCAGTTGTGTATCAGGTCTTATAAGTGCTTCCACAGTTTTCGGGTCTACATAACCATAAATATTTGCATTGGCAATACTGTAATCGATGCCTTTGGTTTCGGCAAGTTTATATACGGGCCGCACAACCGAGTTATGCTCCATAGACGTAAATATTACGTGTCCTCCCCGACGAAGAGTACCTTTTATTGCAAGGTTAAGCGCTGCGGTAGTATTGACAGTAAATATTACCCTTTCCGCCCCACCGGCATTGAACATATCCGACAGTTTTTCACGACAGGCATATACCTCTTCGCTGATTTTTATGCTCATCTTATGTCCCGAACGTCCGGGATTTGCACAGTACCGCTTCAGACATTCATTCATTTTTTCACGCACTTCGCGCGGTTTAGGGAATGACGTGGCACTGTTGTCAAGGTAAATCAACCTTATCACCGCCCAACTTTATTCTTAATTATATGCGTGTACCATCCTCACGAAATACACCTTTTATGGTTAATCCGTTTTCTTTAGCAACCTCTTTTACCGTTTCCAAATCCTTCTCCGTCATTACAAGACAGTAACTACACCCCGATATGGAAAGATTTCGTGGTGTCTGGCGGAGTTTTGTTTGTATATTATACTTTTTCGACAAATGCTTTTTTAGACCCGTCGCAGAAGTAATCGATGAAAAAACTACTATTATCTGTTCCAACAAATTCACTCTCCTTTGTAACCGAAACAGATGTGTCATTATCTGCTTAATACAGTTTATTCGTGTCGATTTTCTTTTGTTACTGAAAAAAACTATTGATTTATTTACAGATAAATGTATAATTAAAATATATATATACTTTATTGGAGGAAAATTATGTTTAAATCGCAAGATATAGCTATTGATTTAGGTACAGCTACCATCCTTGTGTATACAAAAGATAAAGGCATAGTAATAAACGAACCATCTGTTGTAGCAGTGGAAACTTCTACAGGAAAACTTATGGAAGTCGGTCAGAAAGCACATGATATGATTGGCAGAAATCCTGATGACATCACTGTTATACGCCCCATGAGAAAGGGCGTTATATCCGACTTTGACTCTACTATGACTATGATTAAATATATACTTAACAAAGCGTGCACATGGTCATTTTTTAAACCACGTGTTATTGTGTGCATACCAAGTGTTATAACTGAAGTTGAGAAAAAAGCCGTTGTAGACGCTATGACGGGTGCAGGTGCAAGGAGTGCTTACCTTATAGAAGAGCCTATTGCTGCGGCTATAGGTGCAGGCATGGACATTTCAAAGCCTGCAGGCAATCTTGTAATAGATATTGGCGGAGGCACAACTGATATTGCAGTTATATCTCTCGGCTCTATGGTTGTGCATACATCGCTTAAAATAGCCGGTGATGAGTTTGATAAGGACATCATAAAATACGTCAAAAAAACTCATAATATGATTATCGGCGAAAGAATGGCTGAACTTGTAAAAAAAGAAATCGGTTGTGTATATCCTCAGGGTGAACAGTCGCTTATGAAGATAAAAGGAAGAAGTATGGTGTCCGGATTACCGATGGAAGTTATGATTTCGTCTGACGAAATGCTTGACGCTTTAAAAGAAACTGCCGATATGATAGTTGCGGGTGTTAAAGATGTTTTAGAGCGTACTCCACCCGAACTTATAGGCGATATTAGCACAAGTGGTGCAGTTTTAACAGGCGGAGGCTCTCAGATAAAGGGATTGGACAAACTTATTGCTCTTGAAACCGGTCTTGAAGTACGCCTTGCCGATGACCCAGTTTCGTGTGTGGTGCTCGGGACAGGCAAAGCGCTTGACGAAATGAAAACTTTAAGAAGAACAAAAAGAAGATTTTGATCAAAAATGTTGGTTAAGCAAATGAACATATATAGTCAAACCATTGAAATGCTTGAAGATTATTTTAAATCATTCGGAGAAAATACTGCAAAGGCAAAAATCATTTTCAACGCAATATATAAGGAAAAAGTAACATCATTTTTTGATATAAAGAACCTCTCGCTCTCTATAAGGGAAAAACTGGCAAAAGATTTTGAGTTTACCAAACTTGAACTTATAACAAAAAGTGAGAGCGAAGATACATGCAAATATCTGTTTCGCCTTTATGACGGATACACAATAGAAACAGTGTTGATGAGGCATGATTATGGTAACGGTGTTTGCGTTTCTACACAAGTAGGATGCAATATGAACTGCGTTTTCTGCGAAAGCGGAAAACTTAAAAAAATCAGAAATCTCGAAACTTGCGAAATAGTCGGACAACTTTTATATATAAGAGATACTCTGAAAATACCTGTATCACACGTAGTTCTTATGGGTATTGGCGAACCATTCGATAATTATGATAATGTTATTGCCTTTATAGATATTGCAACATCTCAATCCGGTATAGCAATTGCAACAAGGCATGTCACCATTTCCACTTGCGGTATAACTCCTAAAATAGTTGAATATACCAAACGGGAATCTTTTAATAGTCTTGCCATCAGTTTACACGCACCAAATGATGAATTACGTAACAAACTGATGCCTATAAACAAAGCATATCCAATAAAGGAACTCATCGAAGCCGTAAGGACATACACTGAGTATAGCAATAAAAAAGTGACTTTTGCCTATATTATGATAAAAAACTTAAACGACAGTAATAGTTGTGCTCAGCAATTAACCGAACTTCTAAAAGATATTAACTGCTATGTCAATCTTATCCCCTACAACAAAACACGTTCAACTGATTATCAGCCAAGCGACAAAAAACGCATTTCTAAGTTTTTTGATATTTTAAAAAAGAATAGCATAAATGTTACCGTGCGTCGCGAATTTGGCAGTGATATGAATGCTGCATGCGGACAACTAAGTTCCGATTACAGAAATACTATCTTAAATATTTAAATTTTAATAAAACAAAAAATGCTGAACGATTAATCCGTTCAGCATTTTTTAATTTATTATGTACTATTAGATAATACCCTGAGCCATCATAGCCTCTGCAACTTTTGCAAAACCTGCTATGTTTGCACCGGCAATAAGGTTACCCTCCATGCCATACTCTTTAGCAGCATTATTTGCAGCATTGTAGATATTAACCATGATGCGGTGGAGTTTTTCATCAACTTCTTCAGCAGTCCATGCAAGACGTTCGCTATTCTGGCTCATTTCAAGAGCAGAAACTGCAACACCGCCTGCATTAACGGCTTTAGAAGGAGCAATTACAACACCATTTGCACGCAAGTACTCAACAGCCTCGTTGGTTGTAGGCATATTAGAAACTTCTATGTAATACTTAATTCCGTTTGCAACAATCTTTTTAGCATCTTCCAACTGAACTTCGTTCTGAGTTGCGCAAGGCATAATAACATCTGCCTTAACACCCCAGGGTTTTTCACCTGCATGCAATTCAGGACCGAACTTAACAGCATTATCCTGAACTTTATCACGGCCTGATGCACGCATTTCAAGCATATAAGCGGCTTTTTCGGCTGTTATTCCGCCTTTGTCATAAACATATCCGTCAGGACCGGAAATTGTAAGTACTTTACCGCCGAGTCCATTGATTTTCAAAACTGCACCCCAAGCAACATTACCGAAGCCTGATACTGCAAATGTTTTACCTTTGATATCCTCGCCGTAACCTTTCAATACTTCATCACAGAAATAAACTGCACCAAAACCTGTAGCCTCAGGACGAATAAGGCTTCCGCCGTAAGAAATACCTTTACCGGTTAAAACTGCATTTTCAAAGTTATTGCAAATTCTCTTATACTGACCGAAAAGGTAGCCGATTTCTCTTGCGCCAACACCGATATCACCGGCAGGAACGTCAACGTGTGAACCAATATGACGAGAAAGTTCCGTCATAAAACTCTGGCAGAATCTCATAACTTCAGCATCACTCTTACCTCTTGGGTCAAAGTCACTGCCGCCTTTACCGCCGCCGATAGGAAGACCTGTAAGAGAGTTTTTAAATATCTGTTCAAATCCTAAGAATTTGATAATACCGGAATAAACTGAAGGATGGAAACGCAAACCACCTTTGTAAGGGCCGATTGCACTGTTGAACTGTACACGATAGCCTCTGTTTACCTGAGTTTTACCGTTATCGTCTACCCAAGGAACACGGAAAACGATCATTCTCTCAGGTTCAACAAGTCTTTCCATAAGGCCTGCAGCCTCATATTCAGGATGTTTTTCAATAACAGGTTCCAAAGATTCAAACACTTCTTCTACTGTCTGCAAAAATTCAGGTTCGTTCTTATCTCTTGCTTTAACCTGTTCGTATACTCTTTTGAGATACTCATTTTTAATTGCCATTTTAATTTTACCCCCATTTAATGTTTCTTTTTATTATACTACTCAAGCGTTTATTACGCAAGAACTTTTTAACAAAATTTCATATTTTTCGATAAAATTTGTCATTTTGCAAAATTCTTATATTAAAAATGAAAGTTTTTGTGTGAAATCTTTCATTATTTCATTATCTTTTTAAGATATTTACCGGTATATGATTTTTTACATTCAATAATTTCTTCCGGTGTTCCGCTGCAAATAACAGTACCGCCTGCACTACCACCCTCAGGTCCTAAATCTATAATATGGTCTGCAACCTTTATAACGTCAAGGTTATGCTCAATCACCACAACGGTATTACCGCCATCAACTAAAATATTGAGCACATCAACAAGTTTATGAACGTCCGCTATATGAAGTCCTGTAGTGGGTTCGTCAAGTATATACATAGTTCTGCCGGTACTGCGC
Organism: Clostridia bacterium; assembly: GCA_045602585.1. Lineage (GTDB taxonomy): Bacteria > Bacillota > Clostridia > UMGS1810 > UMGS1810 > SIG455. The sequence goes on along the minus strand of JAZSBW010000106.1, from coordinate 8,496 downwards.
TTTGAAAGTTCTGTGGCAAGTTTTACACGCTGTGCCTCACCTCCGGACAGCGTTGTTGACGGCTGCCCGATTTTTATATACCCCAATCCAACATCATAAAGCGTTTGAAGTTTACGCTTGATTTTAGGGTGGTTTTTGAAAAATTCAACGCCCTCTTCAACTGTCATTTCCAAAACTTCGTGAATGTTTTTGCATTTATACTTAACCTCTAAAGTTTCGCGGTTATAGCACTTTCCACCGCACACTTCACAGGGAACATATACATCAGGCAAAAAGTTCATTTCAATTTTAATTATACCGTCACCCGAGCACGCCTCACATCTGCCGCCGCTTACATTAAAACTGAAGCGTCCTGCTTTGTAGCCACGCATTTTTGCTTCATTGGTATTGGCAAAAACCTCACGGATATCTGTAAACACACCTGTATATGTGGCAGGATTTGAACGCGGTGTTCTGCCAATTGGCGATTGGTCTATATTTATAACCTTATCAAGATGTTCTATTCCCTCTATCTTTTTATGCTTACCCGCCTTTGTTTTTGCGCGGTTAAGTTTTGCTGCGAGTTTTTTATAAACAATCTCGTTTACAAGCGAAGATTTTCCCGAGCCCGAAACACCCGTAACCGCCACAAATTTACCAAGCGGGATTTCAACATCAATATTTTTAAGGTTGTTTTCTGCCGCACCTATAACTTTTAAGGCATTTCCATTGCCGTTTCGGCGGATTTCGGGCAACTCAATTTTTTTCTTGCCGCTCAGATACTGACCCGTTATGCTGTCTTTGCATTTTTTAATTTCCTCCGCAGTACCTTCGGCAACTATATGTCCACCATGAATACCCCCACCCGGTCCTATGTCTATAATATGGTCTGCGGCATACATAGTATCTTCGTCGTGCTCTACAACAATAAGCGTATTGCCTAAATCACGCAGGTTTTTAAGTGTCTGCAAAAGCATATCGTTATCTCTCTGATGCAGACCTATGCTCGGCTCGTCAAGTATATACATAACCCCCATAAGGCTCGAGCCAATCTGTGTGGCAAGCCTTATACGCTGTGCCTCACCGCCAGATAAAGTTCCTGCACTTCTTGAAAGAGTAAGATAATCAAGACCGACATCTACCAAAAATCCAAGACGTGTTCTGAGTTCTTTCAAAACCTGCTCAGAGATAAGTTTTTCTTTCTCTGTAAGTTCTAAATTTTCAAAAAAGTCACGACATTCACGAACGCTCAGTTCCGTAACGTCATATATGTTTTTGCCGCCAACCGTAACACCTAATGTTACAGGTTTTAATCTTTTTCCACCACACTCGGGGCACGGTTTATTGCCCATAAGCGCCTCAATCTCTGCACGCATATACGACGAGAACGAATCTTTATGACGGCGGTACAGATTATTTATAAGCCCCTCGAATGGTTGCAAAACGGTTTTATTTTTATATACAAATTTTATAGGCTCTACTGTCCCGTAAAGGATTTTATCAAGTATTCCGTCGGGAAGTTCATAAATAGGTGTTTCCAGGGAAAATCCGTAGTGCTTTGCAAGGCAGTCAAACCACGACCTTGAATACGAACCCACATCTGCAACATTATTCCAGCCGCAGACATTTATTCCGCCCTCCAATATAGATTTAGATGTGTCTTCAAGTATCATTTCGGGATCTATTTCCATAAGTGTGCCAAGACCATCACAATGCGGACACGCACCGAACGGCGAATTGAACGAAAACATTCTCGGCGAAAGTTCCTCCATACTGATGCCGCAGTCTTTACACGCATAATTACGACTGAAGGTTATTTCCTCACCATCTATAACATCTACAACGACCAATCCGTCGCCAAGATTTAATGCAGTTTCAAAAGAGTCTGTCATACGTGATATAATGCTATCTTTAATAACAAGCCTGTCTATAACAATTTCTATTGTATGACGGTGCGTCTTGGCAAGTTTTATATCCTCTGTAAGTTCACGTACATTGCCGTCTATACGCACACGGACATATCCATTTTTACGCGCATCTTCCAAAACTTTTACGTGCTCACCTTTTTTATCGCGGATAACGGGTGCTAAAATCTGTATCTTAGTTCCTTCGGGAAATTGCATTACCCTATCTACTATCTCGTCAATTGTTTGCTGGCGGATTTCTTTTCCGCATTTCGGACAATGAGGAATACCAACTCTTGCATAAAGCAATCTCAGATAATCGTAAATCTCAGTAACCGTACCAACTGTTGAACGTGGATTTCTTGAGGTGGTTTTCTGCTCTATACTGATTGCCGGAGAAAGCCCATCTATATAGTCAACATCAGGCTTTGTCATATTACCTAAAAACATACGCGCATACGACGACAAAGACTCCACGTATCGGCGCTGACCCTCAGCATAGAGAGTGTCAAATGCCAACGACGATTTACCCGAGCCCGAAAGACCGGTCAGAACAACAAATTTATCTCTCGGTATAGTTACATCAATATTTTTAAGGTTATGTTGTCTGGCACCTTTAATAAATATATTCTCTTTTCTCATGTTATCACCTTATTTTTGCTTTTTCAGTCTGTTTATCTCATCTCTGTACTTAGCCGCCTGCTCAAATTCAAGACGAAGCGCAGCCTCGTTCATCATAGAGGTAAGTGCAAGTATTCTCTCATCATTTGAAAGTGTCTGTTCTGCCTTTTCAGGCACAGTTTCTTCCATATGATAAGTCTGTATAATTTCGTGCACATCTTTAACGATTGATTTAGGTGTAATTCCGTGTTCCTCATTATACTTAATCTGTATCAAGCGGCGACGGTCGGTTTCATCTATTGCGCGTTGCATTGAGCCAGTAATGGTATCAGCATACATAATAACGCGTCCGTCGACATTACGTGCGGCGCGGCCTATAGTCTGTATAAGCGATGTTTCGCTGCGTAAAAATCCTTCTTTATCGGCATCAAGTATTGCTATAAGCGACACTTCGGGGATATCAAGGCCTTCACGCAGAAGATTGATTCCTATAAGCACATCAAATACTCCCAGACGCAAATCACGCACTATTTCCATACGTTCAACCGTTTTAACGTCTGAGTGCAGATAGCGTACTTTAATTCCTGCATCACGCAGATAATCAGTAAGGCTTTCTGCCATTTTCTTAGTAAGCGTTGTAACAAGCACCCGATTGCCTTTTTCTATAACGCCGTTTATCTCGCCTATAAGGTCGTCAATCTGTCCTTTTATCGGGCGCACCTCTATCTGTGGATCAACGAGGCCTGTAGGACGTATAACCTGCTCTGCTACGGCGGTGGAATGTTGCTTTTCGTAATCTGCCGGCGTAGCGCTTACAAACACTACCTGATTTATTTTGTTTTCAAACTCTTCAAATTTAAGCGGTCTGTTATCAAATGCCGACGGCAAGCGAAAACCGTAATCCACAAGTGATTCTTTTCTGGAACGATCGCCTGCATACATTGCACGTACCTGAGGCACAGTTACGTGCGACTCATCTATAACAAGCAGAAAATCGTCGGGGAAGAAATCCATAAGTGTAAAAGGCGCACTACCGGGCGCTCTGCCGCTGATAATTCTGGAATAATTCTCAATTCCCTGACAAAAGCCTATCTCACGCATCATTTCTATATCATAACTTGTGCGTTGCATAAGGCGCTGAGCCTCTAAAAGTTTTTCCTGACTTTTAAGTTCCTCACAGCGCTCAAACAGTTCTTTTTCAATCTCTTTTATGGCAATTTCCATCTTTTCCGGTGTAGTTACATAGTGAGATGCCGGAAATATAGCCGTGTATGTTCTGTATAAAAGTATTCCACCCGTTATAATATCAATCTCGCTGATACGTTCAATCTCGTCGCCAAAAAACTCTACACGTATTGCTTTTTCATTCGTGCTTGCAGGAAATATTTCCACAACTTCGCCCCGAACACGGAATGTTCCGCGTGTAAAAGTAATGTCATTACGCTCATACTGAATAGCCACAAGCCTTTTTAAAAGCACATCCCTGTCTATTTCCATTCCCACACGAAGCGATATAATAAGGTCTTTATAATCTTCAGGATCGCCAAGACCGTATATGCACGAAACACTCGCAACTATAATTACATCTCTGCGCTCAAGCAACGATGCTGTTGCACTATGGCGAAGTTTATCTATCTCATCATTTATGGACGCATCTTTTTCTATATACGTATCTGTATGCGGAATATACGCCTCCGGCTGGTAATAGTCATAATATGACACAAAATATTCAACTGCATTTTCAGGAAAGAATTCCTTAAATTCGCTGCAGAGTTGTGCAGCCAATGTTTTGTTATGTGCAAGCACAAGCGTAGGTTTGTTTACACGTTCTATAGTTTTGGCAATAGTAAAAGTTTTACCCGAACCAGTAACACCCAAAAGTGTCTGTCCGCGCTGACCGCTTTCTATTCCGTGTACCAGACTGTCAATCGCTTTAATCTGGTCGCCCATAGGCTCAAACTTAGAATGTACTTTAAACATATTTTCTCCTCTGATTATAAGCGGACCGTCGAGGACGCCGGTCCCTACAATATTAATTATTATTTATATTTTCCACCAATCTTCTCCGCAACTTTTATGCCGTCCATTGCGGCAGATGTAATGCCGCCTGCATAGCCTGCGCCCTCTCCGCAAGGGTAAATTCCCTTTATTGACGACATTCCGTCATCACCGCGTTCAATACGAACCGGAGAAGATGTTCTGCTCTCTACAGCGGCAAGAATTGCATCATCATTATCAAAACCTTTTATCTTTCTTCCGAAATCCAAAAACGCATCTTTGATTGCATTACATATATTTTCGGGCAATATATCATTAATATCTGCAAATGCGTAATTGCCTTTAAAACAAGGTTTGATAACACCATATTTGCAAGATGCTTTTCCGGTTTTAAAATCACCAAGTAATTGTGTAGGTATTTTACCACCACCTGCAATATATGCCTTTTTCTCCAATAAACGCTGAAACTCTACGCCGTCTAAAGGATGCCCACCAAAATCATCGGGTGTTACTGTTACTATAACAGCACTATTGGAATTATCACCGCTACGGTCATTATAACTCATTCCGTTTATAGCAAGTTTGCCGTCTTCACTTGATGCATTTACAACATAACCGCCCGGACACATACAGAAAGTATACACTCCCCTGCTGTCTTTTGCCTGATACGTAAGTTTGTACGATGCCGGAGGAAGATAGTCTTTATATTTTGCTCCGTATTGCGAAAAGTTAATCATACCCTGACTATGCTGAACACGTACCCCAACCGCAAACGGCTTTGCACGCATATCAATACCATGTGAATGTATCATAGAAAAAGTGTCTCTTGCACTATGACCTATAGCAAGCACAAGCACCTCACAAGGCAAAGTTTTATTACCATTTATAACTATAGTGGAAAGTTCACCGTTATCCTCAACAATATCTGTCAGACAACTATTATACATAACAGTTCCGCCCATAGATATGATTGCTTCACGCATATTTTTGATTACTTTTGAAAGCAAATCCGTACCTATATGCGGTTTTTGTTCGTAAAGAATATTTTCGGGTGCACCGAACTTAACAAAAGTTTCAAGAACCTTACGGCAACGGTTATCTTTATCTTTAATCAAAGTATTGAGTTTACCATCGGAAAAAGTTCCTGCACCACCCTCGCCAAATTGAACGTTTGAGTTTTTGTTAAGAATTCCTGTTTTCCAGAATTCCTCAACCGTTTTCATACGGGTATCAATATCTTCTCCGCGTTCGATTATTATAGGCTTATATCCGTTTTCGCAAAGAATATATGCAGCAAACAGTCCTGCAGGTCCTGCACCAACTATAACAGGACGATGCTTAAGACTTTCCATACCCGTTTTACTGAATTTATACCCCATATCAGGTGTATTAAACACATCAGCACTTTTTATTCTTTTTAGAACAGATGCTTCACCTTTTACGCTGACATCAACTTCGTACACATAAAAAATTTCATTTTTATTACGTGCATCTATTGATTTTTTAAATACAGAAATTCTTCCGATATCTTCACAAGAAATTTTTAATTTCTTTGCAACCGCTTTTAAAAGATTTTCTTTAGTATCGGAAAAAACTTCTATTTTTACTTGTCTAACCCTTAACATTATACGCAACCACCTGCTATATATCCGCTGATAAATGCAAATGCCAGATTATACCCTCCGCATCTGCCGTCAACATCTAATATTTCGCCAACTAAATACAAACCGCTTTGAACATTGGATTCCATTGTTTGCGGATTAACTTCGCTTAATGGAACGCCGCCCGTACAAATCTGCGCTCTTTCAAAATTCTCTGTACCTGATATATCAAGTTCAAATTCTTCTATTGTCTTGCAAAGCATTTGCTTTATATTTTCGGGCAATTTATACCAGTAATCGTCTTTAGAAACACCCGCTATTTTCAAAAGAACAAACATAAGTTTATAATTAAAAATGCTTTCAAGTGCTTGCTCTAATGTTGGATTTGAAAGAATTGCACAGCGATTTGAAAACCAGTTATAAAAACCATCTTCAAGATGTGGCATAAAGTTTATCTTCACAGTTACTTTTTCCTTGTTTTCCATACATTTTGCAGCGGCGCCGCTAATGTTAAAAGTGCATATACCGCTTATTCCGGTTGATGTAAGTTGTATTTCGCCGATATCTTCTTTCAAAAACATATCGTTTGAAAAAAGACTCACCTTTGCATCACAACGAATTTTTTCCCACTCTTTTAAAAATTTACCCGAAGACACAAGTCCCGTTAATGCAGGTAAAACAGAATTTATTGTATGACCTGTCTTTTTTGCAAGAAGATATCCGCTTCCGTCGCTTCCTGTTTTTGGTGCGGCTTTAGAGCCTGTTGCAAGAACGACTTTATCGCATTTAACAGTTTTACCGCTATCGGAAATAAGTATAAATACATCGTTTTCTTTTTTTATATCCGCTACCTTGAAGTTTGTTTTAAATTCAATACTGCTGTTGTCTATTTTCTTTTGAAATATCTCTCTTATACTCGCCGCCTGATTGGAATATGGATAATAATATCCGTTTTTAATCTTAGGATATATACCGATTTTCTCAAGCCAATGCAAAGTATTGGAAATGTTATTTTCACTAAAAAGCACGTCCAGCTTTTTTTTACAATCAGTTTCGTACATTTGAGTTCCAAGAACGCTGTTCCAGTAATTACAACGTCCGTTGCCGGTAAGCAATATTTTTTTGCCACATTTATCATTACAGTCAAGCAAAATAACACGATTTCTCCTGGAAGCCCTGAGTGCCGTCACTATACCTGCAGCGCCTGCACCTATCACAGCAACTGTGCTCATAACATCTCCTCCTTATAAAATAAAATTCCACATTAAGTATACCATTTTTTCATCTGATAATCAATATCCCGTGTTTACATTTTTTGTGTTTTATGATAGACTTTATATGGAGGCGAAAATGATGTTTGACACGCATATACACACCCACAACTCACACGACTGCGAACAGGATATTGATGAACTTTGCATATCCGCCATTAAAAAAGGGGTAAACTCAGTATGTTTTACTGACCATATAGATGTTTTTGCATATACTGAAGAACACAATACTAATGTTATATTAGGAAGCGTAAACGATGCAGACTATGCAAATAAAACCTATGGAAGTAAATTGAAAATTTTCAAAGGTGTAGAAGTTGGTTTATACCATTACAATTCTGATATGTCAAAAAAGATTTGTTCTCTTGCAGACCTTGATATTGTTTTGGGTTCTGTACATTCTTTTATGTTAAATGGTGAAAAAATTCATTTTTCAAGAGATGATATTTCCGAAAAAGCAGTTTCAAAAGAAGAACTTATACTGCAAACAGACGCATATTTCAGCGAAATGCTTACAACCGCAGAAACTGCAGATATTGATGTTTTGTGTCATCTTACCTATCCCTTAAGATATATCAACGCAAAATACAAACGTAACCTTTCTATAGACATCTATAAAGATAAAATAACTAAGATACTGAAAACATTGATTGAAAGGCAAATTGCACTTGAGGTAAACACAGCCAGAGTAGGAACTGATTTTAACTATACTGCGCCCACTTTTGATATTATAACTGAGTATTATCGTTTGGGCGGTAAACTTATAACAATAGGTTCCGATGCACACAAAAGCGAAAAAATTGCAAATGGATTCAATTATGTTAAAAAAGAATTGAAGACTATAGGTTTTGACGAATATAATTATTTTGAAAAACGAAAACCAAAATCAGTAAAATTATAAAGAGATGCTGAAATTGAACTGCACCAGTTTGTGCAGACAGCAAAAAAAAGAGTTCCTAAAGTAGAAAATTAAATTTTAAACAACATACTGACATCGCTTTTCAAGTGGTGTCAGTTTTGTTTTTAGTTGTATTCTTTCATTGTTGTAAAATAAATATATTCATCTATGAGCAAGCGTGCTTCCTCATAGGTTTGAAGTTTTGTACGATAAATACACTTGTT
>JAZSBW010000105.1:0-8496 GCA_045602585.1 Clostridia bacterium | reverse complement strand
CAAAATTGTCTGTGTAATATCAAGTACGTTTACACTGCACTCTGCGAGTGTATTTGTAACTCTGGCGATTATTCCTACTTTATCTTTACCTATTACGGTGATTATTGCTTTTTTCATTATTCATACCTCTTTCATATTATAATTTTATTTTGCGTAGTCTTAATGCATTTGTAACTACAGATACACTGCTAAATGCCATTGCACCTGCTGCAATCATTGGATTTAACAAAATACCAAGCGGCGCATATAAAACACCTGCCGCTACCGGAATAAGCAATGTATTGTATACAAATGCAAAAAACAGATTTTGCTTTATATTTGTAAGTGTTGCATTACTAAGTTTTATTGCCTGAATAATGTCTGACAAATCGTTTTTCATAATAACAATATCTGCAGACTCCATAGCGATTTCAGTAGCAGAGCCGACGGATATTCCTACATCGGCAGATGTTATGGCAACAGAGTCGTTAATGCCGTCGCCAATCATAGCAACCATTTGCCCAGTGCCTTGAAGTTGCGTGATTTTATCCGCTTTTTGGTCAGGAAGTACCTCGTATATAACATCATCAGCGCCAAGTTCTTTTGCAACTGCTTTTGCAACGTATTTATTATCGCCCGTTAAAACAACTGATTTTTTGCCCATAGAATGCAAATCGGCAATAACTTTCTTTGCTTCGATTTTAACACAGTCCATTGCAGCAATTATTCCTGCGAAAGTTCCATCTACTGCAACCAAAACGGGTGTTTTACCATTGTTTGCAAGAGAGTCTATCTTTTCTGTTTCGGTTATCTCTACCCCGTTATCGGCAAGTAACGCCGCATTACCTAAAAGAATATTCTTTCCGCCTACCTGTGCAGCAACGCCTTTACCAACAACTGCCGCAAATGACGAAACTTCAAGTTCCTTTACATCTTCTGCTTTGCCAAGATCAACAATGGCATCACTTAAAGGATGCTCCGAAACTTTTTCAGCAGCAACGGCATATGTCACAATTTGCTCACTTGTAAAACCATTTACCGGAATCACATCTGTAACCTCCGGCTTCCCTTCTGTTAAAGTGCCTGTTTTATCAAAAACAATGGTGTCTACCTTATGCAGAATTTCGAGTGCTGACGAGTCCTTTACAAGAACACCCATTGAAGCGGCTCTGCCGACAGACACTATAACCGCCGTAGGTGTTGCAAGTCCTAATGCACACGGGCAGGCAATTACCATTACAGATATAAATATATTTATTGAAAATGCAAAATCACAGCTTATTGCAAACCATATAACAAACGACAATAACGCTATGCTTATAACAGCAGGTACAAAATAAAGCGAAATTGTATCTGCAAGTTTGGCAATTTTAGGTTTAGAGCCGCTTGCCTCCTCTACCATACGTGTTATTTGCGAAAGCAGAGTTGCGCCCGAAACTTCCGTTGCCTTAATTTTAAGATATCCATATTTATTGATGCAACCTGCGTATACTTTATCGCCAACAGTTTTTTCTGTCGGAACGCTTTCTCCCGTAAGCATAGACTCATCAACTGTGCTTGTCCCCTCGCAAACTATTCCGTCTACGCCGATTTTCTCTCCGGGGGCAATCAGTACAATATCGCCCATTATAATCTGCTCAACGGGAAGTTCAATCTGCTCACCATCGCGTATTACAACCGCTTTTTTAGGGGCGAGGTCAATGAGTTTTAAAATGGCATTGTTGGTCTTAAGTTTTGAACGGGATTCTAAATATCTGCCCATAAGAATAAGCGTGATAATAACCCCGACAGATTCAAAATAAAGGTTATGAACATTGTTTATGTGGTCGGGATTTAAAATCAAATCTATCGTTAAAACAACACCATATATAAATGCTGCCGACGTACCTGTGGCAACAAGTGAATCCATATTAGGTTTAAGTTTTATAAGATTGGCAAAGCCAATTGTATAAAATTTATATCCCGCCACCATACTTCCTATAGAAAGTATCAATTGAACTATTGCAAAATTCAAAGCATTGATATGCGGATTTATAATCTGCGGAACGGGAAGTCCCACCATATGCCCCATAGATATATAAAACAAAGGGGCAGCAAATATAAGCGAAAAAACAAATTTACGCAATATCACGTCCGACTGCTTGCGGCGGTCTTCATAATTTTCTTTAAAACTATCGGTATTTGCACCGTATCCTGCATTTTCAATTGCACTTATAATATCTTCTAAACTCATAACTACTTCATCGTATTCCAAAGTAAGTTTTGAAGATGCCAGATTAACGGTTGCCGACGTTACACCACACAATGCAGAAACAGTTTTTTCTACATTGCCTGCACAAACAGCGCACGACATTCCTGTTATTGTAAGTTGAGTTTTAATCATTAATTATCTCTCCCATTGCAACGGCTGCGCACCACTTCATAAATCATAAGCGCACCTGCTACAGACGCATTTAAAGATGTAATCTCTCCAAACATCGGTATCTGAACAAGAAAGTCGCATTTTTCCTTAACAATTCTGGAAATGCCCTCTCCCTCACTGCCTACAACTATTGCCATTCCGCCGGAAAAATCCTGAGTATAAATGGTGTTTTCTCCATCCATATCTGCACCGATAACCCAGATATTTTCCTTTTTGAGTTTATCTATGGTATTGGCAATGTTAGAAACCTTTGCAACCGGTGTAAATTCCACTGCACCGGCAGAAGTTTTTGCAACAACGGAATTTAGGCCAACGCTTCTGCGCTTTGGTATGATTATACCATGCGCACCAGCAGCATTGGCAGTTCTAAGAAGTGAGCCCAGGTTGTGAGGATCGGTAATTTCATCAGCAATAACAATAAACGGATTTTCGCCTTTGTCTTTTGCAGATTTTAAAATATCTTCAACCGAAACATACTGGGCAGCGGCAGCGTATGCAACTATGCCCTGATGGTTTTTCGTGTTGCTTAAAGAATCTAATTTCGCTCTGTCGGCCTCTTGTATAACAATTCCTTTTTTCTTGGCATCGGATATGATTTTTATTATGGATCCATTCCTCTCACCTTTTGCAACAATAATTTTATCAATCTCTCTGCCGGATTTCAGCGCCTCAGCAATAGGATTTCTTCCTTCAATAATATCTGTATTAACAATGTTTTTTTCTTCTTTTGCCATAAAATTCCCTCAGTAAATCAATCATTTATTTCAAAACAAGGCATAAGAAAGCAAGTGCTCTCCTATGCCTGTTGTTTGTTTAATTACGCAATATGGAATTTATCGTGAATTGCGGCAACTGCTTTTTCAGCATTTTTCTGATTAACAAGAACAGAAACTTTAATCTCACTTGTAGAGATCATATGAATATTGATGTTTGCATCTGCAAGTGCCTCGAACATCTTTGCAGCAACACCGGGGTTATTAACCATACCTGCACCTACGATAGACACTTTGGAAACTTCGCTTGTTGCTTTAATATCTTCAAAACCGATTATATCCTTATTTGCATTAAGCAAATCTATAGCAGCCTCTAAGTTGCTTTCTGTTACTGTGAAACTGATATCTTTTTTACCCTCACGACCGATTGACTGAAGAATGATATCTACATTCACATGGTTTTTAGCGAGTAATGAGAAGATTTTGAATGCCACGCCAGGCTCATCTTTAATATTAACAAGTGCTATACGTGCCACGTCATTATCACGTGCTACACCTCTTACGTCTAATTTTTCCACTCTTTCTACCTCCTTAACAACTGTACCTTCATTTTTATTAAGACTTGAACGAACTACCATATTAACGCCATACTTTTTAGCCATTTCAACTGAACGGTTATGCAAAACATTAGCACCGAGTGATGCAAGTTCAAGCATTTCGTCGTATGATATGTCATCAAGTTTTTTTGCATTAGGAACTATTCTTGGGTCAGCGGTATAAACACCGTCAACGTCTGTATATATCTCACAAAGGTCTGCACGAAGTGCTGCTGCAATTGCAACAGCAGATGTATCTGAGCCACCTCTGCCGAGAGTTGTGATATCATCATATTTGTTTATACCCTGAAAACCTGCGATAATAACGATATTGTTACTGTCAAGTTCTTTTTTAACTCTCTCGCTGTTGATAACATCAATCTTGGCAGTTCCGTAATTACTGTTGGTTTTAAAACCAGCCTGCCACCCTGTAAGGGAAACGGCATTATAACCCAGTTTCTGGATTGCCATTGCTAAAAGCGATACTGAAATCTGCTCGCCTGATGACAAGAGCATATCCATCTCACGCTTTGAGCCTTTCGGATTGATTTCCATTGCTTTTTCGATTAAATCGTCGGTTGTGTCACCCTGCGCAGAAACTACTACTACAACAGAGTTACCTGCCTTGTATGTTTCTACGATGCGGTTGGCAACGTTCATAACACGTTCAGCGTTTGCTACAGACGAACCACCGAATTTCTGTACTATTAAACTCAACTAACACGCCTCCTAAAAATAAATTACTATATAAAACAATTTCAATAAATTGTTTATTGCTACTCAATAATCTGCACACCGTTATTATCGGCTTTTAGCATTGTAAGATGCCAATCGCGCAGTTTCCCGTCCGTTACACGGGCAATTTTGTTTTTAAATGATACTTCGTTTCCTGTAATAAGAGCCATAATTGTAGGCCCTGCTCCGCTTAAATAACACGCTTCTGCACCAGACCTACGGCAAAGACGCATAACATAGTCACCGTCTTTTATATGAGATATTCTGTACCCCTGATGCAATCTGTCTTTAACACCAAAGCCAATTTCCTTTAAATCGCCTTTCATAAACGATGCAGCAACAAATGCGGCATGACCAACATTATAAACAGCATTTTTATGCGACACATATCTCGGAAGAACATTTCTTGATTTTTTTGTCTGGAAATAAAAATCAGGTATCATAGCGCCAAAGGTAACATCCTGAGATACATCTGTTTTAATATAACGGACTTTATCTCCATCACGAAACGACACCACAAACCCGCCCAAAAGTGCAGGTGCAACATTATCAGGATGCCCCTCTATGTCGCAAGCGATATTTAAAAGTTCGTCAACGGGCAACGGATTGCCGAGAATATGGTTAGCACCGGCAAGCCCCGATACAATCCCGGCGGAACTGCTGCCAAGACCGCGTGTCACGGGAATGGTATTATTAATTGTAATTCGGTAACCGCCAAATTTTACTCCCGCTTCTGCAAACACCCTGCCCATAGCAGAATAAACATAGTTGTTTTCGTCTGTCGGAAGAAAGTGTCTGCTTTCATCAAGCACAACCACCTCAACGCCTTTTGCATCAATTTCCTCAATGCAAACTTCGTTATACATATTAAGTGCCACACCCATGCAGTCAAAACCCGGTCCCATATTTGCCGACGATGCCGGCACTTTAACTTTTATCATTTATATCAATTCCTTACAAAATCCTCGTAAAGTCAATCACCTTATACGAAAGCGATGCAAACTTGGTTTTTAAATCGCCCTCGGGAATTTCACTTGTAACAAATCCGAATTCATCTTCGTACAAATCAATGCAGGTACATTCGCCAAACACTTCGCGTATCTGTGCTTTTGCCTCAGCGTAAGAGCCTTCAACACGCACAAAGTATTTAAATTCAGACTTATCCTGTGGCATAATAACATCTCCGTCGGTCTTAACCCAAAGGAGTCTGTTTTCGCTTCTGCGATCTTTAGCAATATCTATAACATCGGCAACAACAGCACTCGCCGTTGGCAGTTTACCTGCACCGGGACCATAGAACATTGCACTGCCGATAGCATTACCGTCTACCATGATAGCATTGTTTACACCTTCAACAGATGCAAGAGGATGCTCTTTAAGTATCATCATAGGTGCAACCATAACATTAACTTTGCCATCGTCGCACACTCTGCTCATACCGATTAGTTTTATTACATAACCAAGTTTACCCGCATACTCAACATTGCGCAGAGTAATTTTGGTTATACCCTCTGTATAGACTTTTTTATATTCAATCTTTTTGCCGGTAGCAAGTGATGTTAATATACAAATCTTTCTGCACGCGTCATGACCGTCAACGTCTGCAGATGGATTACGCTCTGCATATCCCAAATCTTGAGCATCTTTGAGTGCTTCCTCAAAACTCTGACCGGATTTTATCATTTGGGTAAGTATATAGTTTGTAGTGCCGTTTAATATACCTGTTATACCGCCGATTTCATTAGCGGCAAGGCACTGATTGAGTGGTCTTATAATAGGAATACCACCGCCGACACTTGCCTCAAACAAATAACTGCAACCGTTATCGTATGCAATTTTCAAAAGTTCATCACCGTATGTAGCAACTAACTCCTTGTTAGAAGTAACAACGCTTTTACCACACGAAAGTGCGCGTTTTGTATACTCATACGCAGGGTCTAACCCGCCCATTGTTTCTACAATAATCGAAACCTCATCATCTGAAGCCATTTTGTCGAAATCATTTACAAACAAATGGCTTTCTTCGTGAGATGAAAAATCACGGATATCCAGTATATATTTAATGTCAATTTCACCGCCGGATTTACGTGCTATACTTTCTTTATTTTTTCGGATTACTTCGTAAACACCGGAGCCTACTACCCCAAAACCTATAATACCTATTTTTACCACCGGGTATTTCTCCTTCCAATCAAATACTATCTTTTGATTTTATCATATATTATATATTTTGTCAATTTTCGTAGATTTCAATATTTTCGGGAAATTCTTTAGAAAACTGTTCAATTTTTCCAAAGAAATCGCCATTTTCGACCGGCTTTGAGTCGGGAATCTGATTTTTGCTGTAATATTCAACATTTATATCAAACCCGAACACCTGACGGATATATTCTGAAATTTTAGTTTTATTATCACCTTTGGCGCATCTGTCACGGCTTTCGGCATCGTTAAACACCAGATGTAGATTATCCCCCGCAGGAGTAGGTCTTACTCCCCTTAGTGCCATATAAAGTGTAATACTGCCGTCCGACATAATAGCGTTTTCAACCTCAGACCAGTTCTCGCATACCATATTTGATTTACCGGCAGATTCAGGCACATCGCTATTTTGGGGCAAATCAGTTGATTTGTCAATACTTCCCTCCGCAGGTACAGAGGGTTCATCCCATGTAAGTTCCTCAAAATCAGGAACATCTTCCGGCACATACTCATATGGCGGTTCAGAAAAACCAACTGTTTGATTAACCGATATTGTTTTTCCCGATTTTATATTGCTTTCAAGTTCAGCAATACGTGCCAGAACAGCAGCATTACTGTCGTCCAGAGCAGGCGAAGCCATTTTAATAAGTGCCATTTCTATATATACCTTAGGCGCAGAAGAAAATTTAATATCGTTTAAAAGTTTTGTTATTACATCTATGCAATACATAAGTTTTTCTGCAGTATACTTCTCTGCAGTTTTTTGAGTGTTCTCAGATTTCAAACCGGCATACTCAAGATTACCTGATATTTTATACAAAAGTGTTGACCTGTAAACCTCAAGCATGCCTTCGGCAAAGTAATCTGTATTTTTACCATCCGCAATGCAGCGTTCAAAAACACTTACTGCCTCTGCGGCATTGCCTTCGGCAATACTTTGTGCTATATCATAAAGGAACGTGCTGTCAATTGCACCAACTGTATCTACAACATCTTCATAAGTTAAATTGTTTTCTTTAAAAGCAAGGCATTGGTCTAAAATACTTAAAGAGTCCCTCATAGAGCCGTCTCCGAGTTGCGCAACGTATCTTATGGCGGCATCGTCAGCAGTAATATTTCCGTTTTCCAATATATATTTTATGCGTGATACAATATCTGTGATATTGATAGTTTTAAAATCGAATCTCTGGCAACGCGACATAATAGTTGCCGGAACTTTATGAATTTCAGTAGTTGCAAGGATAAATATAACACCCTGCGTAGGCTCTTCCAAAGTTTTAAGCAAGGCATTGAACGCACCTGCAGAAAGCATATGGACCTCGTCTATAATATATACACGGCAACGGCTTTCAGAGGCGGCATACTTGGTCTGGTCAATAATATCACGGATATTGTCTACACCGGTATTTGAAGCAGCATCAATTTCTATAACATCAAGTATGCGCTCACTTAAAATTCCCTTGCAGATTTCGCACTCGTTACAGGGATTTCCGTCTTTTGGATTCAAGCAATTCACCGCACGGCTGAATATTTTAGCAGTAGAGGTTTTACCCGTACCGCGTGTTCCCGTAAACAGATATGCATGAGAAATTTTATTATTCAGTATCTCATTTTTAATAGTGGCGGTAATGTGCTGCTGACCGATAACGTCATCAAACACCATAGGACGCCATTTACGGTACAATGCCTGATATGCCAAAACCTCATCTCCTTACAAATATGTTCAAATATTAAAAATGCCGTACACTCTTAAATCGAATTGGGCACATATGCGTTTTACTGCAGTTAACTCAAAACAGGCACTCTGCGGCACACACAAAACATCGCTTATGGCTGCTTGGTTCCCCACCTG
>JAZSBW010000104.1:0-2358 GCA_045602585.1 Clostridia bacterium | reverse complement strand
GTTCCTAATTTAATTTTAAATATCCCTGCACTTGATGCTTATCATTTTGGTAACCTTGTGTATTTCTTTGAAAAGGCTTGTGCAGTAAGCGGATATATGCTTGGTATCAACCCGTTTGACCAACCCGGTGTAGAAGCATACAAGAAAAATATGTTCGCGCTTTTAGGTAAACCCGGTTATGAAAACGAAAAAGCAGAACTTGAGAAAAGATTATAATATACGATAAGCGGAGGTAATAATTATGAAAAACACAACTTTGGTAGTTATGGCAGCAGGTATGGGAAGCCGTTTCGGCGGTCTTAAACAGATGGAACCCATCGGTCCTAACGGCGAAGCATTGCTCGACTTTTCTGTGTATGATGCTAAAAAAGCTGGCTTTAATAAAGTAGTATTCATTATAAAAGAAAGCATTGAGGCGGATTTCAAGAGATTAGTCGGCAAAAAGATTGAAGAGAAGATTAATGTAGAGTATGTGTTTCAGACAGTAGATAATCTTCCGGAGGGCAGAGTAAAACCTTGGGGCACAGCACATGCTATTTTATGCTGTAAAGATGTTATAGACGGTCCTTTTGCAGTTTTAAATGCTGATGACTACTATGGCAGTCATGCTTTTGATGAACTTAACAAATATATGCAGACAGCAGGTGAATTTGAATTTGCAATGGTTTGCTATGACCTTAAAAACACTGTTAGTGATAACGGTTCTGTAGCACGTGGTGTTTGTGTTATCGAAGATGGATATATGGTTGACATCAACGAACGTACAGATATTGAAAACTTCAAATGCACAGGCGATAATGGTGAGCAGATTTCATTACCTGAAGATTCGAAAGTGTCGATGAACCTTTGGTCATTTGGTCCTGAAATTTTCCCTATTTTAGAAGCAGAGTATGAAAAATTCCTGCAGGGTGACAATCTTTTGAAAGCAGAATTTTTGATTCCTACTGTAGTAGGTGATTTAGTTAAGTCGGGTAAGGCAACAGTTAAAGCAATTCCCAATAAAGACAAATGGTATGGTATTACATATAAAGAGGATAAAGCAACTGTACAGGAAGCAATGAAAAAACTTGTAGAGGAAGGTCTGTACGATGGAATTTAATTTGAAAAATATTGCTGAAATGTTTCAGATTGAAGGTGAATATGTAGATGCGTCACCTTATGGCGAAGGACATATTAACACTACATTCTTACTTAAAACTACCTCCCAAGAAAAATACATATTGCAGAAAATCAACAACACCGTGTTTTCTTCTCCTGAAGAACTTATGGATAATGTTGTTATGGTAACAGAGTTTTTAAAGAAAAAGATCAACGCTGCTGGTGGAAATCCAAAAAGAGAAACTCTTACCGTTATACCTGCAAAAGATGGCAAAAATTACGTTAAAACAGAAGACGGCGATTATTACAGGGTTTACATCTTTATTGATGAAGCTATAAGTTATCAGGTTGTAGAAGACCCGAAAGATTTCTACAATGCCGCAGCAGCGTTTGGTAAATTTCAGAATATGCTTTCTGATTTTGAGGCTGACAAACTTCACGAAACGATCAAAAATTTCCATAACACAAAAACAAGATTCATTGATTTTGAAAAAGCAGTTGCAGACAATAAATCAGGTAAAGCAAAAGATGTTCAGGCAGAAATAGACTTTGCTATGGCACGTAAAGATGATGCTGCTATTATTGTAGACGGTATAGCAGAAGGTAGAATTCCGTTAAGAGTTACCCATAATGATACCAAACTTAACAATGTTTTGGTTGATAGCGAAAGCGGTAAAGGTATTTGCGTAATTGACCTTGATACCGTTATGCCGGGCTCTTTGCTTTATGATTTTGGCGATTCTATTCGTTTTGGCACTAACCCCGCCGCAGAGGACGAGAAAGACCTTTCAAAAGTATACTGCGACCTTAACCTCTTTGAGCATTATGTTAAAGGCTTTTTAAGCGAGGTTGGCGACAGCATTACTAAAGAAGAAATCGAACTTCTGCCTATGTCTGCCAAACTTATGACACTTGAGTGTGGTATCAGATTTTTGGGAGACCACTTAAATGGCGACGTTTATTTTAAAATCCATAGAGAAAACCACAACTTAGACCGTGCACGTACACAGTTCAAGATGGTTGCTGATATGGAAGAAAAAATGGAACAGATGAAAGAAATTGTTGCAAAATGCGCAAAATAATTTGATATTTCCGGTATTAATAAAAGTGTGTGCTTTTTCGTATAAACATACTCAAACGAAAAAAGTACACACTTTTTTAAAATATTTTTCGAAAATTTAAAAAAAGGTCTTGAAATGTTGAAAAAAATGTTGTATACTATCAAAGTAAGTTTTTGCCGATGTGATGGAATTGGCAGAC
>JAZSBW010000103.1:0-2061 GCA_045602585.1 Clostridia bacterium | reverse complement strand
AGCCGCTTTTAATATACATCAAGTCATAATTTGAAACGCTTACGAGATAGTTTTTATAATTCTTTTTGTTTAATTGGGCAGAAAGCAAATTGATTCTGTTGCTCGCCTGCTCAATCTCTAAAACTTTTATCTGCGGGTTTTCCGTAAGAGCCATCTCTATCGCTTCGTCAAGCGTTAAAGTATATGTAACCGGCTCAGACAGTTCTTCAGCATAAACACAGTTTATAAAGCACGAAAAGCAAAGCAATGATGTTACGAGTAATTTGCAAATCTTTTTCATTAAAAGTATCCTCCACACAAAATTAACATTATACTATCACATTATAATCACAATCCATAATTTATTCTATGATATTTTATGAACAATTTGCTAAAAAAATTTCAGGGTGTCATATGACACCCTGCTTTTTGATTATTCAGTTACTTTTCCTGATTCAACATTTTCTATAGATGCAAACATCTCATCAAGTTTTTTCTTACGGATAATGAATTCGCATCTGCCATTTTTATCATATGCGGCATAACTGCGGTCGTCATAATCACAATAGTTGTTTTTCTTAACAGAACCGTCACGCATATAATATGTTACCGTATATTCAGGAGTTGAATATCTTGGATTCTCAGCAAAATCGTCTGCTAAAAGACCTATAACTTTCTGATACACCTGTTTTTTAAACGTGTCTTCCATAACTTGTTTTCCATTTAATTTGTAAGTGTAATTGTCTTTTTCTCCCTCGATTGTTGCAATATGTGTTTTACCGCCGTGAGTAATCTCTACCTTTGAAACTTCGTCAATATTTTCTAAACTTATAAATTTTGTGATATAGATAAACGGGTCTATATCTATAAAACTTACACTGTCGGAAGATATGAGATATACACGGTTGTTGGTTTTGATATATCGTGATGTACCCTCAGCCTTACCCACATATATAGTCTGGCTAATTCCATCATCATCAGTTAAAGTGATTGTAGCCGAAGGATTGCTTACACCTGATTTGGAGTATCTGGAATCGGCTTCGTCTATAAATTCTTCCACTGTGATATATGACAGTTTTGATATGATGTTGTCAGATATCGGCTGAGCATCACACTCACGCTTCATAGGCTGAACCATATTCCACGTAATTTGCTCTTGCTCTCCCTCGCCGGTAATGGCCTTTTTAATATCTAAAACACTACCTCCGCTTTGCATATAAATACGGCTTAAATTTTCGCTGTCTACATTTAAAATGTAGGAGTCTTTATATTCAGCAGAACCTTTTGATAAAGAGTCGCCTTTATTAGCATATATAGTATACACGGCATCAGTATCTTTCACTTTAAAATAATATGCACCGGTTACAGGGTTTTTATCACCAAGATAAAATGTTTTGGTATCTGCATCGGCTAAGGTTAAAGTGTATATTCCCGCAGGCTCTGCAAGACCGTATTTTGAAAGGTCTTCAGCCTTTTCCTCAACGCACTGCTGAGCATAAATACCTGCAAGGTCTATGCAAAGATAATCTACTGTGCTTTGCTTGAGTTTAACATCTTCTTTGCCTTTTAAAACCCACTTATCGTCTGAACGTGTAAAGGTAAAATTCTCACCTTTTACTTTAAGTGCCATTTCAAGGATATTATCTTTTGAGGTGGTAAAAACTTCTATACTTTTAACTCCGTTATTCGTATTTGGTGTTTCCTCGTCAGTCCAGAGATGAGTCACCGCAAAAAAAGCACCAATCAGCACAACCAGTACACACGCCAGTATGATAATGCCTTTTTTATTTATCATAAATGCCTCCTCTTAAACCATACCACAAAGCCGGCAATGAGTATAATAAGCGGAATAACTATAACAGTAATTCCCGCAAAAATGAGTGCAGACATTGCAGGCATAGCAAGTATACTTGGAGAGATATCTTTCGGGCGGATATAAATACTGTCAGGACTATCTGTCATAAACGCCATAGAATTATAGTAAAAATCTTTATTTGCATATGCGCTTAACTCAAATGCTTCAAATATACCCGTTCCGCCCATAATCATAAACTTTGGTGAGCCGTTTTCTGCAAATCTTGA
>JAZSBW010000102.1:0-9919 GCA_045602585.1 Clostridia bacterium | reverse complement strand
TTTCTTCAACCTGAGCATCAAGTGAGTCGATTTCCGCCTGAATGTCGGCTATCTGGCTGTCAAGTATATCTTTATTACTCTGCTCCGCTTTTTTCTTAGCCTTATTTGCATTAAGTTTTTTATTAAGTTCTGATTGTTGCTGCTGTGCTTTATTAAGCCTTTGCTGTGCAGTTTCCGCCCTTACTCCGAACGGAACTACCGTAAGCAGGCTTACACCTATAAACGCAACAAGAGCCACCCAAGCCAGAACTCTTACTAAACCTTTGTTTTTCATGAAAATCTCCGTGAATTATACCTTTAAATATTTACGTATTGAAAGTGCACTTCCTATAGCACCGATTAACACACCAACCCCGATAAACGGTAATAATATCATATGCCAGATCTCACCAAAACTGCGTATTGCCATAATTGCACTTACGGCAGGTGCAGCACTAAGACCTGAAGAAATTGCTATATAGCACGACTGTATAATGAAAAATGCCGCAATTGCGCCAGCAAATCCTACTATCATACCCTCTATCATAAACGGCCATCTGATAAATGCATCGGTTGCACCGACATATTTCATAATATTTATCTCTTTGCGTCTTGCATAGAGTGCCAGTTTAATTGTATTTGAAATAATAAAAATGCTTATAAACATAAATATAAGTATTATCCATACAGATATATGACGGATTGCGTTGGTTAAAGAATAGATTATATTTATCATATCCTGTCTGTTCTCTACACGCAGAACGCCTTCTATTTTGCCTATCTTCTCCGCAACTACCTGCGACTGGGATATATCATGAAGCGTTACTTTGAACGAATCGTCAATAATATCATCGGGCAAACCGCTGAATGATACAAGTTCCTCTTCGGTTAAGCCATCTTTGAATTTAGCAAAGGTATCCTCACCACGTTCAAAAGCAACACCGCTGATACCGTCAATTTTTTTGATTGCATTGCTAATGCCTTGTATCTTACCGCCATGGCTTGCTTCGTCTGTAATATATGCCTGAATCTGGCATTGGTCTGCCATCTGTTCACCAAGGTAGTTTATGTTTATGGTAAACACCAAAAATACACCAAGCACAAACAGGCAGGCAATTATAATAAACAAAGAAGCCAGACTCATAAGTCCGTTTTTAAAGATATTACCCATAGCCTCATAAGTAAATCTTTTAGCAAATCTAATTAGCATAACTATACCCACCTTTTTTGTCGTCATGGGCAATAGCGCCGCCCTCTACATGAATAACACGTTTCTGCATAGTGTTTACTATATTTTCAGCATGGGTTGCCATAACCACCGTTGTACCACGACGATTGATGGTTTCCATAAGTTCCATAATGCCGTGTGCCGTTTCGGGGTCAAGGTTTCCGGTAGGCTCGTCCGCAATCAAAACAGCAGGATTATTAACTATAGCACGTGCTATAGAAATTCTTTGCTGCTCTCCGCCGGAGAGTTCGTTCGGGTACATTTTTGCCTTATGGGTTAATCCAACCATACTAAGCACAGTTGGTACCTGACGGCGGATTTCCCTGCGTGATGCACCCACGATTTCCATAGCATACGCAATGTTATCATAAGCGGTTTTATTCGGCAGAAGTCTGTAATCCTGAAATACCACGCCGATAGTGCGCCTGAAATAAGGGATCTCCTTACGGGTAAGCGAACACACATCAACACCGTTTATAACGATATTACCCTCGCTTGGTTCAATTTCTTTCATCATAAGTCTGATGAGCGTGGATTTTCCCGCAGCAGATGAACCAACGAGGAACACAAACTCGCCCTTTTCAATAAAAAGATTAACATCGTGAAGTGCCACAACACCGTTTTCATACGTTTTTGACACATTTTCAAATAAAATCATTTATGTTACCTCAGATTTTTAAAGATGTGGTTTTAAGATATTTATTTACCATCATTGCAACTTTGAATATGATGGCTTCGTCGAATATCCTAAGGTCAAGACCGGTAATTTTCTGTATTTTATCAAGACGGTACACAAGTGTGTTTCTGTGAACATACAACTGTCTTGATGTTTCTGATACGTTAAGATTATTTTCAAAGAATTTCTTGATAGTTTCAATAATCTCTCCGTCAAGTTCATTGATAGAGCCTTTTTTGAAAACTTCGCTCAGGAACAACTGGCAGAGTGTTGTGGGCAACTGATATATAAGACGTCCTATGCCAAGGTCCTCGTAACTAATAATATTCTTTTCGTCTTCAAACACTTTGCCTACTTCTAAAGCAACCTGTGCTTCTTTATAAGATGTTGCAATCTCTTTAATATTTGAAATAACAGTACCTATTCCGACAGAAACTTTTTTAACAAGCGCTTCTGCGGTGATATTGTCAACCATCTCGGTTGCAAGTGTCTGCAATTCTTTAAGAGTAACATCTCCGGGGAATTCTTTAACAAGAGCAATATCGTTTTCATCTATACTAACAACATAATCGCTTTGCTTATTGGGGAACATATTCTCAAGAATTTCCAACACAGAAAAATCACCAGTATTTTCTGCACGGATTAAAAATACAGCGCGTTTTGCCTCTATCGGCAGATGCAATTCGGCAGCCTTTGCCAAAACATCGCCGGGGAGGATATTATCCAAAAGGAAATTTTTAATGAAATTAATATGATTGTACTTATCATCATAAAGTGCTTTTACAGATGTGAAGTTAATTTTCAAAATCTCTGCATAACTACGTGCAAGTGCATCGTCACCACGCACAAAAGATATAAAGTCAACTTTGCCCATCTCCTGAACGGAACGGTATGTATATCCGTTGTACGCAAATGTATCAAGATTATCATTAGCAAAGTTAAGCACGCACTCTAAATCATTTTCAGAAATCTGTACATTGGAACTTGAAATTACGGTGCCGTTATCTAAAATAACACCTACATCTCTGCCCATTGCATCTCTGAATTGCTGTGTAATCTGTTGGAAATAACGTATATTCAAAATATCACCTCATTTTAAATTTACACCTCTAACATACATAATACTATTTTTTTGTCAATATTGCAAGGTTAAAAAGTGAATTTTAATGAAATTTTGTAGATTTTTTTGTGTTAGTATCGCAAATACGTGTTTTTATAGTGAAAAATCACAATAAAAATTCACAAAAAATAGTAAAGCGCCCTTTTCAGAGCGCTTTATAAATTATTATTATTCGGTCGGAGCAACTGGATTTTCTGTAATTTCTTCACCTATAGTTTCTTCTTCCACAGGTGTTTGCACATCATTTTCAGGAACATTTTCCTCAGGCGGTGTTACTGATGGATAACCCTCTGCGGGGTCAGTAACCTCAGGTGCAGGCTCAACAATTTCGGGAACTTCTGCCAGTGGAATTTCTTCTACAGGTGTTTCGGAAACAGGCGGAACAAGCACTATTTTGTTTATAGGGCTGTAACGGCTGGTGTGAATCATCTTATTAGAAATGACCTTACCGTTTTCTGTTACCTTTTTATAAGTGTTTACAACTGCACCGTTTGAGCCGCTTTGCTTTACCTTTGTTTTACCCTCGGCAATAGTTTCGTCGGGCTGTTCTATTGTGGCAAATGGCGTACTGCTTACATACTGTGTAGAAATTTCCACTTGTTTATCACTTGTCTTTTTACCATAGATAGATACGGTAAGAACACCGCCACCTACTGAAGACGAAACCTTAACGGGTGAGTCATACTGATTTTTAAATTTGAAATCTATAGACCCGTACGCAACGGTTGCATCTCTGCCGAGCGGAACATAAGCAACTGGCAAAGAATGACACGTGCGTGAAACAATCTGTAAATCGGCATATAAAACTGCGTTATATAATGTTGACGAAACCTGACATATACCGCCGCCAAGCCCCTCCACAACCTCTCCGTTTGCATATACCTTAGCACCCGCATAACCGCGTGCTGTGCTTCGCTCGCCAACTATTCCGTTGTATGAAAACACCTGTCCGTTTTCCAAAACTATATTGTTGATTGCTCTTGCAGCAAGCGTAACATTTTTAGTTCTGCCCACCTCTCCTGCATTGTATCTGGTGGTATATGTACCAAGACAATCACCGAAAAGCGATTTGTCAAGTTCTTCAGTAGTCATTTCGGGCTCGGTTATTGTAAGGGGAATAAAATATTCGTGCGAATTTTTAAGATTATCGGATATGATTTTTTCGGCTTTTGAAATATCAAAATCTATACCATTTTCACTTTCGGTATAAGTAATACGCATATTGGAAATTGTATGCGATGCTTCAACAACATCTTTTGCGTACTGTTCGTGCAGACTTTTTGCTGAAATGGGCGTTGGATTAACAGTTTCAATAAGCAATTCTATTTTGTCATCTTCACCAGATGCAACAAGTTGCAAATCAGAACGGAGTTTGTCTTTATTCACATCTAAACCCTGACTGCCGTTTTTGATAAACAACTTGTCGCCCTCTACACGGATTTCAGGCTCAACCGAGGGGGTGCGCAAATCGCCAATCTGTTCATCAAAAATCGCATTAAGTTTTTCTTCATCGTATGCAATTTCTATCGGCAAATCAGCGCCGTTAAACATCACGTTAAATATATTGCCTATACGATAAAATATGTTTGCATCTCTGCCATACGAATGAGCGACTGCGGCTGTTTTTTTAGCATCGCACATTAAAGATATGTCCTCTGCATCAATTTCAAACTCTCTGTCATCACAAACAAACGATGGGAGTTCGCTAAAAAACTCTTTGTCGGACAAGAACTCTTCTGCCTCTTGAGTAGTCATTCCACCCAAATCCACGCCCGATACTGAAATACCGTTATAGATTTTATTACTGCAAGCAAGTGCTGACAGACATACAATAACTGCTGCCAATATAAAAGCGGCACAAGCGATGATAATTTTTGTTTTTAACTTCAATTCTTTCATATACGGCTCCTAAATATAACTACATTAATATATGTAACAAATCACAATTGGATACATATTTTTCTAAATCGGATAACCTTTTATCCGATTTAGAAAAATGGCGAGAGTACATCGAGTACTCTCGCCAAAAACTACAAAGTACTCATTAAAGATTAAAATCAATCACGAGCCTGTTTTTTGTAAGTTTCGTATCTCTCTGCTAAATCTTTTTCCGCTTTGTCGAAGAGTTTTTCTGCTGCTTCGGGGAATGCTTTCTTCAGCATGAGGTATCTGTTTTCACCCTCTAAGAAGTCTTTAACATTGCCTGTGGGTTCTTTAGAATCCAAAATGAATGGGTTCTTGCCCTCTTCTTTAAGGAGAGGATTGTATCTCCACAAGTGCCAGTAACCTGTTTCAACGGCTTTCTTCTCTTCAGCGATAGAGTTACCCATACCGCCTTTTGCTTTGATACCATGGTTGATACATGGAGCATAAGCAATGATAAGTGAAGGACCTGGATATGCTTCTGCTTCTTTGATTGCTTTAAGAGCCTGAGCCATGTCAGCGCCGAGTGCAATCTGAGCAACATATACGTAGCCGTAGGTTGTACCAATCATACCGAGATCTTTCTTCTTAACTTTCTTACCTGATGCAGCAAATTTAGCAATAGCTGCGGTAGGTGTAGCCTTAGAAGACTGACCGCCTGTGTTTGAGTAAACCTCTGTATCTACAACGAAGATGTTTACGTCTTCGCCTGATGCGATAACGTGGTCAAGACCGCCGTAACCGATATCGTATGCCCAACCGTCACCACCGAAGATCCACTGTGATTTCTTAACGAGGAAATCAGTTCTATCAGCGATTTCTTTAATAGCAGCGTTGCTCATATCAGCGTCTTTGATAAGTGCTTCAATCTTATCTGCAGCAGTCTTAGAGCCTTTAGCGCAATCTTTAGCGTCAATCCACTCTTTGAATGCGTCAGCAAGTTCGGGAGATACTTTATCCATAGCCTCGTTCATTCTTGCAACGAGAGTGTTTCTAACTTTCTTGTTAGCGATTGCCATACCAAGACCGAACTCAGCATTATCCTCGAACAATGAGTTAGCCCATGCAGGACCTCTGCCGTTTTCGTCTTTGCAGTAAGGCATTGAAGGAGCAGAGCCACCCCAGATTGAAGTACAACCTGTAGCGTTAGCAACCATCATTCTGTCGCCAAAGAGCTGTGTGATAAGTTTGATATAAGGTGTTTCACCACAGCCTGCGCAAGCGCCTGAGAACTCAAGGTAAGGCTGAGCAAACTGTGAATTTTTGATGTTAGAAGATTTGTCAACGAGGTGTGCTTTGTTAGCAACTTTCTCGATACCGTATGTCCAGTTTTCAGCCTGAACTTCAGATACCTCGTCGATAGGTTTCATAACAAGAGCCTTGCCCTTAGGAGCAGGACATACATTAGCACAAACACCGCAACCTAAGCAGTCAAGCGGAGAAACCTGAATTCTGAATTCAAGACCTGCAAAGTCTTTACCGATTGCTTTGAGTGTATCAAAGTTTGCAGGAGCAGCGGCTTTTTCAGCCTCGTCAACGAGTACGGGACGGATAGCAGCGTGAGGACAAACGAGTGAACACTGGTTACACTGGATACATGTGTCTTTCTGCCAATCAGGAACCATAACAGCAACACCGCGTTTTTCATATCTTGATGTGCCTGTTTCAAATGTTCCGTCTTCTCTGCCGAGGAATGTGCTTACGGGCAATTTGTTACCGCGCTGAGCATTAACAGGGTCAACAACTTTTGTAATAAATTCAGGACGGTTGCTGTCTACTGCAACATCGTCTTTAGCGTCTTTCCAACTAGCTGGAACATCAATCTTAACAAGTGCATCTATAGCACCGTCAACTGCATCGCAGTTCATATTAACGATTTCGTCGCCTTTTTTGCCGTATGTCTTTTTGATAGCCTCTTTAATAAGAGTTACTGCCTCATCAAAAGGAATAACATTAGCAAGTTTGAAGAACGCACTCTGTGTTACCATGTTGATACGTGTTGAGCCAAGACCAACTTTAACAGCAACATCAACAGCGTTGATTGTGTAGAAGTTGATTTCGTTCTCAGCGATATAGCGTTTTACATGGCCGGGGAGTCTGTCGTTGAGTTCTTCAGGTGACCATACGCAGTTAAGCAGGAATGTTCCGCCTTTTTTAAGACCTTCAAGTACATCATACTGATATACATAAGCAGGTTTGTGACATGCGATATAGTCAGCCTCGTCAAGCAAGTAAGTTGATTTGATAGGAGTTTTACCGAATCTCAAGTGAGACATGGTAACACCGCCTGATTTTTTAGAGTCGTAATCAAAATATGCCTGAGCGTAAAGGTCGGTATTGTCACCGATAATTTTGATAGCGTCTTTGTTAGCACCAACAGTACCGTCAGAGCCGAAGCCCCAGAATTTACAACGTGTAGCACCTTCGGGAGCAGCGTTTACTCTCTCACCAAGTTCAAGTGAAAGGTTTGTAACGTCATCGTTGATACCGATTGTGAAGCCGTTTTTGGGCTCTGCAGCGTCGAGGTTGTTAAATACAGCAACCAACTGTGTTGGAGTTGTATCTTTAGAACCAAGACCGAAACGACCACCAACAATTTTAGGAGCGTTTGCGCAATCTTTGTAAAGGTTGCAAACGTCAAGATAGAGAGGCTCACCGAGTGAACCGGGTTCATTTGTTCTGTCAAGAACAGCGATTTTCTCAACAGTTTTGGGCATTACATCAAAGAAGTATTTAGCAGAGAAAGGTCTGTAAAGGTGAACTTCAAGTACACCGACTTTTTCGCCTTTAGCGTTGAGGTAATCAACAGTTTCTTCCAATGCCTGGCATACGCTGCCCATAGCAACGATAACCTTTTTAGCATCAGCAGCACCGTAGTAGTTGAAAGGCTTGTACTCACGGCCTGTGATTTTGGTGATTTCTTTCATATAGTCAGCAACGATATCGGGGATAGCATCGTAGAACTTGTTGCAAGCCTCTCTGCCCTGGAAATAGATATCGCCGTTCTGAGCAGTACCGCGAAGTACAGGGTGCTCAGGATTGAGCGCTCTGTCTTTGAACTCTTTTAAAGCGTCCCAATCAACAAGACCTTTTAAGTCTTCGTAATCCATAACTTCAATCTTCTGGATTTCGTGTGATGTGCGGAAACCATCGAAGAAGTGGAGGAAAGGAACTCTTCCTTTGATAGATGCTAAGTGAGCAACACCACCGAGGTCCATAGTTTCCTGAACGCTGCCTGATGCCAACATAGCAAAACCTGTCTGACGGCAAGCCATAACGTCCTGATGGTCACCGAAGATGTTAAGCGCATGAGCAGCAAGTGCACGTGCACTAACGTGGAAAACTGTAGGCAGAAGTTCGCCTGCAATTTTGTACATATTAGGAATCATAAGGAGCAAGCCCTGTGATGCTGTGAATGTAGTTGTCATAGCGCCTGCCTGCAATGAACCGTGTACAGCACCAGCCGCACCGGCTTCGGACTGCATCTCTACAACTTCTACAGTTTCGCCGTAGATATTTTTGAGTCCTTTTGCGCTCCACTCATCAACATATTCAGCCATAGTTGATGAAGGAGTAATGGGGTAAATGGCTGCAACTTCAGTAAACGCATACGCGCAATGTGCGGCAGCACAGTTACCGTCCATGGTCTTAAATGTTTTTGCCATGATTTTTTGCCTCCTGTCAATTTCTATATATTAAAATAATAAGACATAAACATACGTATTGATTATATCACAATTTTTTCGGATTTTCAAATACTATTTTCACTTTTTTTATATTTGTCGAATTTTTATAAATATGGGAAGTTTTTGAGTGGGTTATTTATATGAATTTTCAATGTTGAGATTTATAACATAAATTTATGTTATAAATCCTAACATATACTTTTATTTTGCAATTAGATATAATTAAAATAAAACACAAAAAAGGAGAATGTATTATGAAAAAAATTAATGAAAAGCAACTTCAAAACTTTACATATAATATGAAGTTTATCAGAGAAAGCAATAGCCTGTCAAAAAAAGAAATGGCGAAAATTTTAAACATCAGT
This sequence comes from Clostridia bacterium, assembly GCA_045602585.1. Taxonomy (GTDB): domain Bacteria; phylum Bacillota; class Clostridia; order UMGS1810; family UMGS1810; genus SIG455. The sequence continues at coordinate 942 of JAZSBW010000102.1, read as the reverse complement.
ATTTACAGCCTGAATAAATTAGAAAAGGGCAACATCCCGAAGAATTTGCCCGTAGATATAATATTTGCCGTTATGCACCACTTTAAAATATCACCTGCGCAACTGTTTGGCGAAAAACTTGATTAAAATTGAATTAATCCCCTTGAATACAACCACGCAAAAAGAAAAGATAGTCGATTTTATTCGACTATCTTTTCTTTTTAATCACATCATTTCAATTATCTTTTTAGGACACGCTTCTGCGCATACTCCGCAGGCAGTACATTTATCCGCATCAACTTTTGCGAGGTTATTTTCCACGTGTATAGCGTCAAACTCACATTTTTTCTCGCATATCTTACAACCGATACAACCGGCTTCGCAAACATTTTTTACAACCGCACCTTTATCCTGCGATTTACAGTTTACAAATGCCGAAGGCTTATCTTCCACAACTGAGATAAGACCTTTAGGGCAGATATTTGCGCATGCACCGCAGCCAACGCATTTTTCTTTATCAACAACGGCAACGCCGTCAACTATACTTATAGCGCCGAACGGACATTTTTCAGCACAAGAGCCAAGCCCTAAACATCCGTATGCACAAGCCTTTGCACCGCCGCCAAGTTGAGATGCGGTAACACAATCTGCAAGTCCGTAATATTCATATTTGTTTTTAGCAACATCACAAGTACCACTGCACGCAATGTGAGCAACTTTTTTTACCTTTTTACCTGCCTTAACACCCATAATGGATGAAATTTCGGCAAGTTTTTCATCGGTCATAAGATTACACTTTGTAATCTCTGCCCCATCCTCAACTATTGCCTTTGCAAATGCCGAGCATCCCGCATATCCGCATCCGCCACAGTTGGCACCTGGCAGAATTTCGGCAATTTTCTCCTCGCGCTCGTCAGTTTCCACTTTGAAAACTATGGAAGCAAAGGCAAGCAAACCGCCAAG
>JAZSBW010000101.1:0-2292 GCA_045602585.1 Clostridia bacterium | reverse complement strand
CTTGTAGCACAGAAACCTGTTCCTGCTTTGGGACATAACTGGGGTGAATGGAATATAACTGCTCAGCCTACAGAACAGGCTGTTGGTTCTAAAACAAGAGTTTGTTTGAACGACTCTAACCATACAGAAACAGTTGAAATTCCCAAACTTGAACATACATGTGTTATTTCTGCAGAGGATGCAGTTATAACAAAAGCGGCAACTTGTACAGATGCAGGTGAGATGCAGAATTACTGTGCTTGCGGAAAGCCCGTAGGCAACCCCGTAGTTATCCCTGCAACAGGTCACAGTGCAACAAAAGTAAGTGAACTTGTTCGTGCAACATGTACCACCAAAGGTACTTTAGAGCACTGGGCATGTGCTAACTGCGGCGGCTTGTTTACAGACGCTGCATGCACAAGCAAAATCACAAGCGCAGTAATCGATATCGATTTAAACAATCATGGTGATAACAAAGTTGTATTGCGTGCTATCGCTCCCACATGTGAAGCAGACGGTTTAACAGCTGGTGAAAAGTGCGTTAAATGTAGTATGGTTACTGTTGAACAGATAACAGTTCCTAAAACAGGACATACTTTAGAAGAAATTGCGGCAGTTCCTGCAACATGTACACATACAGGTACACTTGCTCATAAGCATTGTAAAGTGTGTGACAAAGACTTCTCTCACGACTTGATTACAGAAATCACTTTAGAACAGTACACAACTCCTGCACTTGGTCACAGTTATAATTATGTGGGTAAAGTTGTTCAAACAGAACCAACAGAAGATACAGAAGGTATTGCTTGGGTATACTGTGGTAATGAATGTGGTCACTACAAAGAAGTTACATTAGCAAAACTTGTTCACACTCACAACGAAGAATGTGAAAAAATCGTAAGACCTGCAACTTGTACTGTAGATGGTATAAAGAGAATTGTATGGACTTGTTGTAATGAAATTAAACAGGATAACATCAGAATCCCTGCAGCACACAAACCTGTTAAAGTAAATGCTGTTCCGGCAGACTGCTTTAATCATGGTACAAAAACACACTGGTACTGTACAGTTTGTGAAAAATCTTTTGAAGATCCGAATTGCAAAAATGAAATTAGAAATCTTGATACTTTGAAAACAGATAAACAACTTCACAAATGGAAAGATATAGGAGATGAGATTGACGGCGAGGTTACATACGCAGTTAACGAATGTGAATACTGTAAAGAAGTTGTAAAATCAAAGAAAAACGATAATGCAGAAGTTAAAGGACATGGCGGTATTAAAGAAAAGAAAGATAAAACTAAAGAAGAACGCCACAACGAGGAAAAAGATGATACCAGACGTGAAGTTAAGGTAGAAGCGCAGATTAATATTGACAACAGAGAGATTTCTGCAAATCTCGAGCAGAAAATTCACGAAAACGACACCGAAGAGATCAAGGCAAGCGATAACAAGGTAGTTGTGGACATCGTTATTGAAAAAATTACTACATATCACAATATAGACGATAATAACAAGGTTGTTGACGAAGACCGCGAAATCGTTAAAGAAACAAACGACTTGGTTATAATCGAACTTACAATTCCTGAAAGCATGAGAGGCTTTGTAGACTTCCTCGTTCACAGAATGCACGACGGCATTGCAGAAGAAATAAAAACAACCCCCAATGCTGATGGCGAGTATATTGAAATTGCGGCTGATAAAACTAAGGTAACACTCCATGTTAAGAAGTTCTCAGAGTACGCTCTGGTTGGTTACGATACAGTTGTTAACCCTGATCCCGAACTTCCCAAACCAAGTCCTGTAACAGGCGGTGGAACATCTTCAACCATAACAGTTAAATTCAATGCTAATGGCGGTACAATTGTTAAAGATGTTACCGTAAAACGCGGTGAAAAGGTAACTGCTCCCGAAACAACAAGAGAGGGTTACACATTTGCAGGCTGGTACACAGATACAGCACTTACAAAACTGTTTGACTTTGACACAGCACTTACAGGCAATATCACTCTCTACGCTAAATGGTCAGAGGCTGGCGCAGGTTGCCCCGGTACTGCAGACGGCGGTTGCCCCGCAGTTCACTTTGCAGACGTTGACACATCTGCTTGGTATCACTTAGATGTTGACTATGTTGTAGACAATGGCTTGATGAACGGTGTTGCAGAAGGTGAATTTGCACCTGCATCAACTCTTACAAGAGCAATGCTTGTAACCGTTCTCTACAGAGCAGCAGGCGCACCTGAAATTGCAGATGCAAGCCAGTTTACAGACGTTACAATCGGTGGTTATTACGAAAAAGCAGTTGTTTGGGCA
>JAZSBW010000100.1:0-4660 GCA_045602585.1 Clostridia bacterium | reverse complement strand
ATACTTTTTGCAGCAGGGGAATCTGTAGCAATTGAGAGACTTTGCGAGGTAACCTCGTGCTCAAAATCCGCTATGCGGCAGACACTCGAAAAAATGCAGGAAAAGTACGAAACCGATAAAACGCGTGGCATTAAACTTGTGCGTTTTGAGGAAAAGTACCAACTTTGCACTAAAAGCGAATATTACGACTGCATCCGTGCCCTTAATGAGAAAAAGGGAATAGTTACTATCTCAAATGCCGGTTTGGAAGTGCTTTCAATTGTTGCATATAATCAGCCTGTAACACGTGCTACTGTTGAATTTATACGCGGTGTAAATTCTGACGGTGCTATGAACAGACTTGCAGAACTCGGCCTTATAGACGAAGTCGGCAGACTTGACGCACCCGGCAGACCTATTTTGTATGCTACTACTGAGGAGTTTTTAAGATGCTTTTCTTTGCAATCTTTAAGTGAACTTCCCGAAGTTGAAACCGATATCGATATAGGTAAGGGAATGGGACAGTATTCTCAGCCCGAAAAACTTACTGATTATTTAGAGCAATAAATTGCCCTTAAATTGGATAATATATCAGCGAGGTGATGTTTTGATAGTTTTGTATATCGTTTTGATTATACTTGCATTGCTTATTGCTGTAATGCTTTTTGCCAAAATATCGCTGATTGTTAAATTAGTAAAACCGGCAGACGGAAAATTAAAAACAGAACTTATGGTATCTGTTTTTGGAATTACTATAGATTTAGCACGTTTTATAAAAAAAGACAAAAAACCTGCTAAAAAAACGGACAAGCCTGTTAAAAAGCAAATAACGGAAAAACCGTCTTTAAAAGAGAAATTGCATAACCTGCGTGTTAATATTGAACGTGGCAGATATACATATCTTTTAAGCAAAAGGTATGTGTGTAAAAAAATCAAGATTGAAAACATTGACTTCAATATGTCGTTTGGTCTTGACGATGCCGCACACACCGGTATTGCAACGGGCGCTGCGTGGGGAAGTCTGTATAATATATTTGGATTTGTGTCATCACTTTTTAGAGTTAAATCTCACAAATTCAATATAACCCCCGTTTTTGACGGAGAATGTTTTGTGTTTAACTTTGATACTAAAATAAAATTCAGTTTGTCAAATATTTTAGCCATTGCTTTTGCAGTAATGGTAAATTATATTAAAGCAAAAATAAAAATCAAATAATCTTATATTTCGGAAAGGATGATTTAAATGTCAACTCCCATCGAAGGTCTTATGAGTGTAGCAATGGAAAACATTAAAAGTATGGTAGATGTAAACACTATCGTGGGTGAACCTATCGTTACACCCGACGGAGCAACTATTGTGCCTATTTCAAGAGTGAGTTTCGGTTTTGGCGCAGGCGGCTCTGAATTCAGCGCTGTTCCGACAGATAAAAAAGACGACGGACGTATGTTCGGCGGCGGTAGTGGCGGCGGGGCGTCTATAAAGCCTGTAGCGTTCCTTGTGGTTAATAAAGACACCATAAGAATTCTGCCCATTACTAACACATTGTCTACTATTGACAGAGTGGTTGATATGGTGCCTGAGGCTATCGGCAAGTTCAATAATCTTATAAGCGGAATAAAGGGTAAAAAAGAAAACAATTCTGCAGACGATACCATTGTTATATCGGAAGAGTAATAAATAAATCACCTGCCTACTATATTTTATAATGGTAGGTGATTTTTTTGAGATTAAAAATTTTAAGTTTAATATTAGTTGTTTTATTTGCAGTTCCGTATACGGATTGTTATGCATTAGGGATTTCTGCGCACAGCGCTGTTGTGATTGACAGTTTAACAGGCGATGTAATATACGAAAAGAATGCATACGAGCGTAGACGTATGGCAAGTACTACGAAAATTATGACCGCTATATGTGCTTTGGAAAACGGAAATCCCGACGATATGGTAAAGGTGCATCCAAGCGCTGTGGGGGTTGAGGGCTCATCAATGTACTTAGGTCATGGCGAGGTTATATCACTACGAGATTTAACATACGGACTTATGCTCGCATCGGGTAATGATGCCGCTGTGGCTATTGCTATGCATATATCGGGAAGCATTGAAGCATTTGCTGATTTAATGAACACTACTGCAGCAAAAATCGGAGCGAAAGATACAAGTTTCAAAAATCCGAACGGGCTTGATGCAGATGGACACTATACTACGGCATACGACCTTGCAAAAATCACACGTTATGGTATGACCATACCTGCATTTGCTGAGATTGTTTCAACTAAGAATGTTAAAATACCTTGGCAGGGGAAAGATTATCCACGACAACTTAAAAATCATAACAAACTGTTAAATATGTACGAGGGTTGTGATGGTGTAAAAACAGGGTTTACAAAAAAATCGGGAAGATGCTTGGTTTCCAGCGCAACTAAAGAGGGGTATCAGGTTATAGCGGTTACTTTAAATGCACCTGACGACTGGAACGACCATATATCAATGCTTAACTATGCTTTTGAAAATTATGAAAATAGGCAATTGCTTAAAGAAAACGATTATCTTGCAACTATCCCCATTGTAAACGGCGTTACCGATACTGTGGAAATCATTGCTGAAAATGATTTTTCTGTGCCTGCTAAAAACGGAACTGTTCCGGAGGTGGAGATGAGATATACACTTCCCGAAACTTTAACTGCACCGGTTGGCTTTGGTCAGGAAGTGGGTAAGGTGGATTTTTTCTATAAAGGTAATCTTATCGGTACCGTTTCTGCCGTTTCAAACGGAAGTGTTGCATATTGCGAGCCTGAAACACTCTTAAACAGTTTACGAAAAATATTCAAGTCGTTCTTTTTGATGTACAGAATGACTTGCTGAGAAAGGAATTTACTTATGACAGATGATAAAATGCGCCTTCAGAAATATCTGGCACTTTGCGGTGTGGCATCACGCCGAGCAGCAGAAAAACTTATTACCGACGGCAGAGTTTCGGTAAACGGTAATATTGTAACGGAACTTGGTACAAAGGTGTCTTCTAAAGACAAAGTTGCGTTTGACGGCAAATCGGTTTCGTACAATGAACGAAAGGTTTATATAGCGCTTAATAAACCTGTAGGATATTTAAGTTCAGCGTCTGACGACAGGGGCAGACAAACAGTTATAGACTTGGTTAGAAATGATTTTTCCGAAAGACTGTATCCTGTAGGCAGACTTGACTACGACACAGAGGGACTTATATTTTTAACAAATGACGGTGATTTTACTTATGCCGTTACGCACCCCAAGCATAATATAAACAAAACTTACGAGGCTGTTATACGGGGAAGACTTACTGAAAATGAGGTTGTATCTCTGTGTTGTGGCGTGGATATAGACGGATTTGTTACTTCGCCTGCAAAAGTTGATATAGTTGATGAACGTGATGGTAAATCGGTTGTACGCATTACCATACACGAAGGCAAAAACCGTCAGGTGCGCAAGATGTTTGAGGCGGTAGGGCACAGAGTTTTAAAACTCAAGCGCATATCTGTAGGTGAGATAAAACTTGGCAACTTAAAAAGCGGTGAGTGGAGAGAACTTACCGAACGTGAAATTAACAGTCTGAAAGGAAATTAAATTATGATTACTATATTACCCGATAAAGATTATAAAAACTGTAAACTTATAGATAAGGTATATGCAGACAATGTGTTCGTATTTACCGCTAAAGACGGGAAGGAGCACTTGGGATTTGGTGCTGTTGCAATGTATGCCGATTATGCTGAAATTGTAGATGTAAAAACTGCGGAAGGGTTAGAAAATTTAGAACACGGGATATTTAAATCGCTTTTGAATTTTATCGAACGACGCAAGGTTTACGACTGCATATGCGCACTTGATAAACCTGTTATGATGAAGCGTCTTGGGTTTTCTCCGGCAGACGAGCAATGGAAAAATATAAACTACGAAAAAAATGTTACTTTTTATCTAAATTTAACAGGATATTTCGAAAAACATTGTTAAAAATTTTACAAGATAAAAAAAGGAAAAAAAGAGTTTTTGTAGAAATGTTAGAATAAGGCAAGATTTGGATTTGTTTTATACAATATGTAGAAAACAGGTCTTTTTCTGCTTATAACATTGAAAGTGTGGTGAATTAAATGGTAGATTGGGGACAGGCAGTATTGATTTTTGTTCTTGGTATAGGTACAGTTTTCGCCGTGCTGATTCTTTTATGGGCGATACTTGCTTTGATGAAGGTTGTTTTTTGCAGACCTGAATCTAAACAGGTTCCTCCTGCGGTTGCACCTAAGGCAAGCGCACCTGCTGCCAAAAGTGAACGTAAAATGAGCACACCTAAGGTTGTGGCATCTGCACCACCTGCTAACGATGACGAACTCGTTGCAGTATTTACCGCTGCTATTGCGGCAGATGCTAACTCTACTAACTTAAGAGTTAAGTCTTACAAAAAGATGTAAATTTTTATTAAAGAAAGGGTAATTGAAGTGTACAATCCGCCTGCAATGGGAGTTATGTTCTGCAATTCTCTGGACAGCACCATGGTGCCGGTGGTTTATGTGCGTGATGTTGACACAACATATTTTGAAGGTTCATGCGGTTCCGGAACGACTGCATGCGCAGTTGCTTTCGGCAGACTTCTCGGAGACGGAACCCATAATTTCTCATTCCCTCAGCCTGCGGGAACCATCGATTCCAC
>JAZSBW010000099.1:0-19337 GCA_045602585.1 Clostridia bacterium | reverse complement strand
TGCAGGCAAAGCAAATTTATAATACACTTTATACGGAATTACAGAAAAAACATACATTCCCACAAGGCCCAGAACCGCCCACAAAAACTGACGTTTTATAAAATAAAAAGTATCATTCATACGATAGTGTGCCGAAGCGCTGGAAGCAGAGAACACCATAATAAGACCGTATGCCAAAAGCATAATTACAACGGCTAAAAATGTATAGTCAATATTTTTTAGTTTTTTTATTTTTGTGCCTTGTGGCAGTTTTGGTATCTGCATATTTGCCTCCTGACAGAATCTTAATTATACACACGCTATATATGCTATTGTACAAAGTATTGCACTTAATATAATTGCCGAAATAACTATTTTTCTTTCATTCCAGCCACACATTTCAAAATGATGGTGAATAGGTGTCATTTTGAATACTCTTTTGCCTGTTGTTTTAAAAGATGCTACCTGAATAATAACAGAAAGTGTTTCCATAACAAACACAAAACCTGCAATAACGAGTGCCAGCGGAGCCTCAAGCATAAGAGCAGCAGCGCATATAGCACCGCCTAAAAACAGCGAGCCTGTATCGCCCATAAAGACTTTGGCAGGGTGCGCATTAAAAAGTAAAAATCCCAAGCAACCGCCTGTAACAGCAGCAGCGAATTTAGCAACTGAAATTTCGTTATATGCAAGTGAAAGGAATGTTAAAAATACACTTACAACTGCCGACACAGATGATGCCAACCCATCTATACCGTCGGTTAAGTTTACGCTGTTTGGCACACCTATCATTATAAAAATAGCAAGCGGTATGTAAAGCCATGTAAGGTCAACAGGTCTGTTCATAAAAGGCAGAATAATGCTGGTGTCAAAAACTTTGAAATGCATACCTGCCAGTACAAAAACCACCGACACAAAAACCTGTGCCAGAAATTTCTGCAGCGCCGTAAGACCGAGATTGCGTTTTTTAACAACTTTTATGTAATCGTCTGCAAATCCTATTGCACCGAATGCAAGCGATATTGCCATAAGCATAATTCCGCGTCTGTCACGGAACAGCAAAATCCCGCTGACTGCAACGGCAAGTATAAACATAAGTCCGCCCATTGTAGGAGTGCCGGATTTGGATTTATGCCAACTTGGTCCGACCTCGCGGATTTCCTGACCGAATTTCAATCTTCTGAGAGCAGGAATCATCAAAGGACCTGTAAAAGCACAAATTGCAAAGGCGCAAATCGTGGCAATTGTTATGGCAAACATGTTATTCATCAGACGTACACTTCCCTTAGTTAAATTTATTTGCTACTTCTTCAAGTTTTATCACGCGTGAGGCTTTAAAGAGCACCGTATCACCCTCACAAAGATTTTCTTTTAAATATTTTTCTATACTTTCATTATCATTATGTATGCTTACCTCGCAAGTATTTGCGCCCTCAGCAGTAAACTTGGCATACTCGCCTGTAAGAACAAGAATGTCTATATTTTTATTTGCAGCATATTCACCGATTTCCCTATGGTAATCGGGCGCTTTTTCGCCCAGTTCCGCCATATCTCCCAAAACGGCTATCTTTCTGCCGTTTGCAACAGAATTCAATACGTCTATTGAGGCTTTTACAGATGTGGGTGCGGCGTTATAACAGTCTGTTATAACTTTTATGCCGTTTTTTTCTGTAATACTTTGACGTATACCTATACTTTTATATGACGAAAGACCTTTTTTTATACTTTGGTCACTCAATCCGTAATTTCTGCCAACGGCTATGGCACACAAAGCATTTAACACGTTATGCTTACCTACAAGATTAATTGAAAATTCCTCACCGTCTACCGTGAATGAAATGCCATTGTTGCCGGCACAGATATTTCCGGCAACAACATCGCAAGCGGCATTTTCAATTCCGTAGTATATTGTTTTAAAGGGCAATGTTCCTTTAAGACCAAAAAGTAATTCATCGTCACCGTTTAAAATAACGGTTCCGTTTTTGTCAAGCCCCTCGAAAATCTCGCATTTGGCTTTTAAGATTCCCTCGCGGCTGCCAAGATATTCTATATGTGATTCGCCTATATTGGTAATAACCGCCACATCGGGGGCAGCACACCTTGTAAGGCGGGATATTTCTCCAAAATTGCTCATACCCATTTCAATAACACCTATTTGGTGCTCGGATCTTATGCCGAACATAGTAAACGGCAGACCGATTTCGTTATTGAAATTCCCCTGAGTTTTAATAATATTTCGTTCTGTTTCCAGAACGGCTGATACAAGTTCTTTTGTGGTTGTCTTTCCAACACTTCCGGTAAGACCGACTATGTTTATATTAAACTGTCTGCGGTACGCAGCCGCAATATCTAAAAGTGCTTTTCGTGTATCCGCTACTTTAAGGGCAAATTTGCAATCAGTATATTTGCAGTCTACGTTAGAGATATAACCTTTTGCTCCAGACTCACACGCTGATGGAATAAACTTATTGCCATCAAAATTATCGCCCGATATAGCGATGAACAAATCTACACCGTTGCAATCACGGCTGTCGGTAGAAATACTTTCAATAACTTCGTCACCCGAGCCAAAGACTATTTCTCCACCGGCAGCAGATGCAATGAACGATAATGTAACATTCTGTATAGTATATGCCATAGAACGAGCCCTCACTTACAATATCATTTAGTCAGTTTATCAAAAATTTCTGCAACTATTTCGCGTTCATCAAAATCTATGATGCCATCGTTTAAAATCTGGTATGTTTCGTGGCCTTTACCAAGCAAGAGCACAACATCGCCTTTTTGCGCAATGCTCATAGCATATTCAATCGCTTTTTTACGGTTTTCAACTACTTCGTATTTAACATCGGTTTTATTAACACCGACCATAATATCTTCTATAATTGACGCGGGGTTTTCTGTGCGTGGATTATCACTTGTCACAACACAGAAATCCGAAAGTTTTCCTGCAATCTCGCCCATAATAGGACGTTTGGTGCGGTCACGGTCGCCTCCGCAACCGAACATTGTTATAATTCTGCCTTTGCAAAAACCTTTTACGGCATTTATTATATTTTCAACCCCGTCGGGAGTGTGTGCATAGTCTATCATAACGGTGTAATTAGAAGGGATCTGCACAACCTCTGCCCTGCCCTTAACACCATGTGCAGTTTTAAGTGCTTCTGCGCAGGACTCAGTATCAATGCCAAGTGCCCGGCAGATACCAATAGCGCACAGCGCGTTGTAAACAGAGAATTCACCGGGGATAGGAAGATGCACCCGTACACCGTCGGTATCAAACTCCACACCCTTTTCGCCGTAGGTGATATTCTCTGCCTTGTGTTTACAATCGCTTTTTACTCCGTAGTATTCAATATTGCTTAAAGCGCCGTCAGTAAGTTTTTCCGTGTACGCATCGTCGATGTTTACAACACCGCTTTTGCACATAGAAAACAGTTTTGACTTTGCTTTAACGTAATTGTCCATAGTTAAATGAAAATCAAGATGGTCCTGAGTAAGGTTTGTAAATGCGCCGACTTCAAAATTACAACCGAGTACACGGTTGAGTTCTAAAGAGTGTGACGAAACCTCCATAACAACATAATTCACGCCATCCCGCACCATTATCGAAAACAATTCCTGAAGTTCTAAAGATTCAGGTGTGGTGCGGTCACTTTTTAAAATCATATTGCCGACCATATTTTGGTTTGTACCGATAAGACCGACTTTGTAGCCTTTGCTCTCTAAAATTGTTTTTACAAGATACGTAACAGTAGTTTTGCCGTTAGTTCCCGTAACACCTATCAGTTTAAATTTATCGGACGGATATCCGTAATACCTGGCAGCGAGCATGGCAAGTGCCGCTCGTGTATCTTCAAAAACTATCTGAGGCACAGAAATGTCGTCTGCAACATCTTCTACAACAACCGCTACAGCACCGTTTTCAACAGCGTTTTTTATATATTTGTGTCCGTCTACGTTAAAGCCTTTTACCGCTACAAAAACATCGCCTTTTTTTACTTTAAGCGAATTGTAGCAAAGACCGACTATTTCAAGAGAATCGATATTACCTGTTATATTGCTTACTTGCATACCATTTATCAGTTCGCTAAGTAACATCGCATAATCACCTTTCCGCCCACAAGGTTTAAAAAGCACCACAAGCCTTATCCGTGGGCAGATAAGGCATAGGGTTATTTACGTATTTAGTGTACGTTTATATATTTAAACTCTACGGTTACTACCGTTCCTTTAGGAACGAGCGTTCCCGACGGCGGCGATTGTGAAGATGCAACTGCTTCACCATCCTGAACTTCGGCATTGCCCGAAATTCGTATATTAAGGTTAGAGTTTGTTATACGTTTATTGGTTTCGCTTACGCTGCAGCCGATAACATCAGGTACTACAACGTCGCTTTCGTCAGTTTCACGGGTGTAGAGCACAACCGTAGAAGATGCAGGCAGTGCCGTGCCGCCCTTTGGTATCTGCGATACAACTGTTTCGCCGTCTCCGACAATCTGATATTTAAGACCTGAATTCTGGAACGCTGCAGGCACATCTGCAACCGAAAGTCCTTCTACATTCGGAACAGGTAAATCCATAGTTTCAAGTTCTTCAGCAGTATACTGCGGCTCAACGCCTAAGTAGCGGAGAATATCATCAAATATCAACTTAAATGTAGGTGCTGCTATCTGTCCACCCATGTGTGAATCTCCCATAGGCTCGTCGAGCATTAAAAGACCTATAACCTCGGGGTCATTGGCTGGAGCAAATCCCATAAATGACGCTACATATTTACCATTACCACGCGGTTGCTTTTCACTTGTACCGGTTTTACCTGCTACACGGAACCCTGCTATATAAGCATTTTTAGATGTGCCGTTTGTAACTACACTTTCAAGTATCTGCCTTGTAGTTGCAGCGGTTTCAGGCGAAATAACTTTTCTTATATATTCTGTGCCAAAAGTCTGTATAACATTACCTTCATCATCAACTAATTCTTTAGCAATGCGGGGTCTTACCATAGTTCCGTCATTTGTAATGGCAGAATACGCAGTAACAAGTTGCAGAGGTGTAATCTGGAAAGACTGACCGAATGAACATGTTGCAAGTTCAACTTCGTTAAAGTTTTCCATTGTATGGAATGCGCAAACCGCTTCACCGGGAAGTTCAAAACCGGTTTTTTCAGCAAAGCCAAATGCTTTATAGTATTTATAGAAATTTGTATTGCCTACTCGTGCTCCAACTGTCATAAAAACAGGGTTACACGAACCTTCAACGCCCTGTACAAATGTAACAGTACCATGACCACCATGTTTCCAGCAGCCAATGGAATGTGGACCTACCTGAAGTGCTCCGGTGCAGTTAAATGTATCTGTAAGGCTTACAACGTTTTCCTCAAGTGCCATAGCGGTAGTAATGCCTTTAAATGTAGAGCCGGGCTCGTAGGTATCTACAACAGCCTTGTTTCTCCACATTTTTTGTATTTGTTCATTATATACTTTTGATTTTTCTTCACCTGAAAGAGAGTCTACCAAAGCCTGAGCCTCGGCACTATTTAAAGTAAACGGAGAGTTAAGGTCGAACGTGGGATATGTTGCCATAGCAAGTATTTCGCCCGTTTTGTTATTCATTATTATACAAGCAGCACCATTTTCAACCTTATAATCCGCAACAGCCTTTTCAAGATGCTTTTCTACAAAGTGCTGGATTGTTTCATCAATTGTAAGCACAAGATTTGCGCCGTTTTCGGGGTTTATGTATTTTTCGTACTTAAACGGCATATCTGTACCGATTGCATTTTTTGCAGTTACTACTCTGCCGGGTATACCTTTTAAATAATTATCAAACGAAAGTTCAACACCTGCAAGACCTTGATTATCAGTACCTACAAAGCCAATAACGTGTGCTGCTAAACTTCCGTAAGGATAATATCTTTTTGTATCTTCTGAAAGGTAAACACCTTTTAATTTATTAACCGTTTTGCCGTTTTCGTCCTCTGCGCTCATAAGAGAGCGGATAGCCTCTGCAGGTGCTTTTTCTACACGACGTTTTATAATTTCGTAACTTGAATTTTTGGTGATTTTCTCATAAACAGCAGTTCTGTCAAGTTCAAGTATCTGCGAAAGCGAGTCTGCAACAAAATCTGCATTTCCTGCCTCGTAAATCTCACGGGGGCTTACGGAAACAAGTTCAACAGATGCACTCTGTGCCAGAATCTTTCCGTTACGGTCGTATATGATGCCTCGTTTTGAATTAATTGTTTTATCTTTTGTTTGTTGTTCTATGGCTTTTATCTGCAGTTCTTCGCCGTTTACAAACTGTATCCATGCACAGCGTACCAGCAGGGCTACCAGCAGTACAACAAATATAACAAGCGTTACAAACGCACGTTTTTTACTTTGCAAATTCAATGTTTTCATCTGCCGTATCCCCCTTTTATGTGTATTAGCCGAAAAAAGCAGGCATCGCCTGCTTGTGCTATTTAAGTATATTATTTTCTTAATTTATATATTCCATAAATTGACCGATATTGCTTCCTATTGCACCGAATGTTGCCGCAAAACCCGATGGCGCTGTTTCGGCTTTGGCAACTTCAGCATAGTCGTTCTGTTCTACATTAACGTATACTATCTGATATTTATCGGGACGTTTCATACCGAGTTCGTTAATTGCAATTTCTTCTATTTTTTTAAGGTCCAAGTTTTTTTCGATATCTAATACCATCTGATTATTTGCTTCGGTAAGTTCCGACAGTTCCTTCTGCATATCGTTTACAGTTGAAGATTTTTCTATAATCATAGCATTAGTAAAAAGAAGACCGAGTGCTATAGCAAACACACCTGCAAATGTTGCACAAACACGCACACGTTTTAAAAACGCTGCTTTTTTGCTTTCACGCAATTGTTGCCTTTTTGCGATATTATCTTTTACGTCACTTCTTACGTTGTACTCAATGTCGTCAATCTTATAAGCAGATGTACCGTTATAATATGTTGACAAACTGACTCACCTCATATTTAAAGTTTTTCGATTATCCTTAGTTTGGCACTTGCCGACCTGCTGTTTGCGGCAAGTTCTTCTGCAGACGGAAGAATTGGTTTGCGGCTTACAAGTTTACCCTGTGGCTCCTTGCCGCACACACATATAGGGAATTCTTTAGGGCATATACACCCCGATGCAAAGTCTGAAAAAACGTGTTTTACTATCCTGTCTTCAAGTGAATGGAATGTTATAATACAAAGCCTTCCGCCGGAGTTTAAACATTCAAAAAAATCTGTAACTGCGCCCTTCAAATCAGCAAGTTCGCCGTTTACCTCTATACGTATTGCCTGAAAAGTGCGCTTTGCAGGATGAAACCCTTTAGGAACACTCTTTGCAGGAACTGCGCTTTTTATAATCTCTGCAAGTTCCAATGTTGTTTCAACCGGCTTTTTTGCTCTTGCTTTGCAGATTGCTTCGGCAATCTTTCTGCCGTAGCGTTCTTCACCATAGTCAAATATCACTTTGGCAAGTTTATCCGTTTCGTATGTATTTACAACATCATAAGCACTCAGCGGGTCACTTTGATTCATACGCATATCAAGCGGTGCGTCTTTAGTATAGCTGAATCCTCTTTCGGCATTGTCTATCTGGTACGAAGATATTCCTAAATCTACCAGTGCGCCATCTAAGCCGGTTATGTTATTATTTAAAAGTATATTTTTGATGTTTTTGTAATTGTCGTGAACATAAATTATATTATCGTGCTTACCTATGCGCTTGCTTGCGGCATCTATTGCCTCAGCATCACGGTCTATACCGATAAGTTTACCGGTTGTAAGGCGTGAATATATATGCGAAGAATGTCCGCCGCCACCGAGTGTACCATCGGCATAAATGCCGTCGGGACGGATATTTAACCAGTCTATACATTCATTTAACAAAACAGAGATATGCTTAAACTCTGTCATATCATAATACCCACTTCGTCAAGACCGGCTGTTACTTCGTCTGTATCCATAGCGCTCAAGTAATCTGTCCAGTTCTCTGTTGCCCAGATTTCAAGTTTGTTGCCATTTCCTGCAACTGTAACCTCTTTAGTAATCTGCGCAAATTCCACAAGGTGCTGAGGGAGAAGTATTCTGCCCTGCCTGTCCACCTCACAGTCGCACGCACCGGATAAAAAGTGTCTGGTAAGTGCACGTGAATTTTTATTTGTAAGCGGCAATCCTTTAAGTTTTTCTGAGAAAATGCTCCACTCCGACATAGGGAACACAAACAAACTGTTTTCAAAACCTCTGGTAATAACAAACTCTGTCCCGAGATTTTCCCTGAACTTGATAGGCACGATTATTCTGCCCTTAGCGTCGATATTATGACGATATTCGCCGTGAAACATTTGCTCACCACCTTTTTTGGGTTCTCGCCACTTTTTACCACGAAACACCACTAAAATCCACTTTCAATGTAATTTTACATTATTTATTTTGATTTTGCAATAGTTTTTTTTAAAAATATTACAGTTATATTACTAAAAAGCACGATTTTTTAAAATTTTGTTAAATTCACACAAAAAAATCCCCACATCGGCTTGAATTTCAACCATATGGGGATTGATATTTTATGCAATTTAATTAAATCTTATCGTAATTCTCCGGAAAATAATTCATAAAAAGGAGTTTTATTCATCTGAAATATGGATATTTTCCTGAATTACGGTGGAATTGTATTTATCTAAAATAGAGTTTTGCAACATCTCTCGCATTTCCATATTTATAGGATGGGCAATATCTTTAAACTCGTTATCGGGAGTTTTGCGTGACGGCATGGCAATAAAAAGTTTGTCTGTGCCCTCGATAATTTTAATATCGTGCACAACAAAGCAGTTGTCAAATGTCACCGAAACAACGGCACGCATTTTGCCCTCCTGTTCCATCTGTCTTATTCTGATATCTGTAATATCCATTGTTTACACGTTCCTTTCTTTTGGTGTTGTTTGTAGTTATATTGTGCTAAAATTGTCAATAATATTCTATGATGGCATTGATTTTTAAAAATTAAGTGCTATAATGTTAATTAAGAAAACTAACGGGAGATGTATGCATTTGTATAAAAAAGTTCATTTTATAGGCATAGGCGGTATAAGTATGAGCGCCCTTGCAAAAATCCTTATATCCAACGGTGTGGAGGTTTCGGGCTCTGATATTACCGAAACTCCTATTGTTACAGAACTTCGCAGTATGGGGGCAAAGATAGCCATTCCCCATTGCTATGAGTGTATTGAAAATCCCGATATAATTGTATATACTTCTGCCATTAAAGATGATAACCCCGAAATGATTGCCGCACGTGACAAAAGAATTGAACTTGTTGAACGCGCTGCAATGGTGGGCAACATAATGCGTGCATACGCAACAGCCGTTGCTGTAGCAGGTACTCACGGAAAAACCACTACAACGTCTATGATGGCATATACTATGATAGAATCTTTACTCGACCCAACAATAATGGTGGGCGGTGAACTTGATATTCTGGGAGGTAACCTGCGTATAGGCAAAGGCGCATATATGGTTACAGAAGCGTGCGAATACTGCCGTAATTTCCTGCAGTTTGCACCTAAAATCGGTATGATTTTAAATATGGAAGCAGACCATCTTGATTACTACAAAGACCTTGACGATGTTATAGACGCATTTTCTTCGTTCTCGGCACTTATTCCGAAAGACGGCAAACTCGTTATAAACGGTGACGACGAAAACTGCATAAAAGCCTCAAAAAGTGCCGTTTGCAACGTGATCACTGTCGGCATTAAAAACGGTGATTACAAAGCAGAGAATATCAAATACGACAAATTTGGTTATCCGTCGTTTGATGTTGTAAAAGACGGCAGTATTATTATGCACCTTACTTTAAACGTAGTAGGTGAACACAATATTTACAATTCGTTATGCGCCATTGCCGCAACACTTGCAATGACGGACAATGCAGAAGCAATAAAAACAGGACTTGAAAAATTTACAGGTACAAAACGCAGATTTGAAAAAAAGGGCGAGGTAAGCGGAATTTTAATAGTTGACGATTATGCTCACCACCCCACAGAAATCCGCGCAACGCTTTCTGCAGTTAAAAAAATTCAGTCAGGAAAAGTGTGGTGCGTATTTCAACCACACACTTACACAAGAACAAAAACACTTTTTAGCGATTTTGCAGACGCCCTTTCAAATGCGGAAAATCTTGTTATTGCAGATATATACGCCGCAAGGGAAAGGGATACGGGTATCGTGCACGCACGTGACCTTGCAGATGCAATTGACGGTTCAGTATATATAAGCGGATTTGAAAACATTGCTGAATATTTTAAACAAAACGCCAAAGAAGGCGACATAATCCTGACCATGGGAGCAGGCGATATTTTTAAAGTCGGAGATATAATTTTACAAAAGAAATAAATATCGTGTCCCGCTGATTCTTTCAAGCATATTGCATTTGTTTTATAATACAGCCGACATTACAGTTGTAAGCCATTATTGCGGTGCGAAGCACTCACCGAAGTAAGTTCTACATTGTCACTTATAAATCTGACCAACGGCAACAAAAAACGTTGATGTTTAACATCAACGTTTTTTATTTTATATTCCGAACAAAGATAAAACTATCGGTATCGTTACACACGACAGTAAACTTGAAACAACTGCAAGTCCTGCACCCACACTGCAATCCTCGCCAACAAGGTCAGGGAAAACAACAGTATTCAAGCCGCACGGCATTGCCAAAAATATAACTGCCGGCTGAACTATGCTCATCGGTAAGAATAGCGCAAGGAACACCCCCACAACAACAGGGATAACCGTAAGTCTTAAAACAGTTATAATATATATCCTCACATTCGAAAGTATTTCTTTAATTCTGAATTTAGAAATTACCACACCGGCAAGAAGCATACTCGTAGGTGCCATGCACGCACGTGATGTATCAAGTACAGACGTTACCACGGAAGGCATCTGCACCTCAAAAAGTCCTGCAAGCATACCCGAAACCATTGTAACGGTCATAATATTTAAAATACCTTTTGGCGTAAATGTTTTTTTGGCAAGGATACAAAACGCTATAAGGTATATATAAATCAACATTGGTATGGAAAACACCATAACAGACAAAAGCCCAATAGCACCGAGCAGATTCTCTGCAAGAGCATACCCCATATATCCAAAATTAGGGATAAGCATAGAATATTCGTAAACATATCTTGTATATTTTTGTTTTGAAAACAGTTTTGCTGCAAAATGTGCTATAAGCGAGAGAACGGCAAGGATAATAACTGAAACCAATATCAAAAGATAATTTGATTTCAGATATTGCACATTAAAATTGGTGGCAAATGTTCTGAACGTATTACACGAAGAAAACACATATACCAAAAGCCCCGATAACATTTTTGAATGGTCTGCCTTTATAATTTCAGCCTTTGCAAGGCCATACCCCACAGCACCAAAAACCAGCAATATAAAAACCTGTTCAAATATAACTGTCATTTTATTTGCCCTCGTTAAATTGCATCAATTTTTTAAATGCCGCCAAAAAACAAATCATAGCAATCAGCGGATTTACATTATCCTAATTATATGTTAATGAATTTTATATGTCAATATTGATTGGTGCTAATGTTTTATATTTTTGGTAACTTTAAGCAATATTTTCTATTGATAAATTAATTACGGTATGATATACTCGAAGTATCTATGGAATTTTTATGAAAGAGGGAGATAAAATGAGCAATAAACAACAGATTATTACTAAAGTTACCGATGCAGGTATCGTAGCAGTTGTTCGTGCAGAAAGTGCAGACAAAGCAAAACGCATTACTGATGCTTGCTTAGAGGGCGGCGTTCCTGCTGTAGAGATTACCTTTACTGTTCCCGGTGCACACAGAGTAATTGAAGAACTCGCTTCTTATTACAAAAGCGGAGAGATTATTCTTGGTGCAGGTACAGTTTTAGATGCTGAAACCGCAAGAATTGCTATTCTTTCAGGTGCTGAATATGTAGTAAGTCCCGCACTTGATGAAGATACAATTAAACTTTGTAACCGTTATGCAGTTCCATGTATGCCCGGTGTTATGACATTAAAAGATGTCATCAAAGCGCTTGAACTCGGTTGCGACATCATCAAACTGTTCCCCGGTGAGGCGTTCGGTCCTTCAATGGTTAAGGCTATCAAAGGTCCTATTCCGCAGGCAAACATTATGCCAACAGGCGGTGTAAATGTAGATAATGTTGACCAGTGGTTCAAAGCAGGTGTTGTGGCAGTCGGTGCAGGCAGCGCTCTTACAGCAGGTGCTAAAACAGGCGACTACAAACTTATTACCGAAACTGCTAAAAAGTTTGTTGAAAACATTAAAAACGCAAGAAATAACTAATTAATATAATTTGGAGGTCATAAAAATGGCAAAAGTTGTAACATTGGGCGAGATTATGCTCCGCCTTCAGACACCCGGATTTAAAAGGTACATTCAGGCTCAGAGTTTTGATGTAGAATACGGCGGCGGCGAGGCTAACGTGGCAGTATCACTCGCAAACTACGGTCACGATGCACACTTTGTTTCTGCAATTCCCGCTAACCCCATTGGCGATGCTTGTATTGCAACTCTTAAAAAACACAGTGTAAACACAGGCTACATATCAAGAAAAGGCGAAAGACTGGGCATCTATTTTGTAGAGAAAGGTGCTTCACAGAGAGCATCAAATGTAGTGTACGACCGCGCGCACTCTTCTATCTCTACAGCACAGCCTTCTGACTTTAACTGGGACGAGATTTTCTCTGGCGCTGAGTGGTTCCACTTTACAGGTATTACTCCTGCAGTTTC
Organism: Clostridia bacterium; assembly: GCA_045602585.1. Lineage (GTDB taxonomy): Bacteria > Bacillota > Clostridia > UMGS1810 > UMGS1810 > SIG455. Next base: position 6,532 of record JAZSBW010000099.1, on the reverse strand, counting down.
TGACGATTGCACAGCAGTATGTTTAGAAGCATGCAAAAAAGCAAAAGCAGCAGGCGTTAAAATCAGTTGTGACTTAAACTTCCGCAAAAAACTTTGGACAAGCGAAAAAGCCGGCAAAGTTATGGGAGATTTGATGCAGTACGTTGACGTACTTATCGCTAACGAAGAAGATGCTGAAAAAGTATTCGGCATCAAAGCAAGCGGCACAGACATCACAGGCGGAACACTCTCTGACGAGGGTTACAAAGATGTTTGTAAACAGTTGGTTGACAGATTCGGTTTTAAAAATGTTGCCATCACACTTCGTGAAAGTATTTCTGCTTCAGTAAACAACTGGGCAGCACTTCTCTACGACGGCAAAGATTTCTACAAATCTAAAAAATACAATATCAACATTGTTGACCGTGTTGGCGGCGGCGACTCTTTCGGAGGCGGTCTTATCTACGCTATGTTAGAGGGTTACTCAATGCAGGATACTATTGAATTTGCAGTTGCGGCATCTTGCCTTAAACACACAATCGAAGGTGACTTTAACTTAGTAAGTGTTGACGAAGTTAAAAACCTTATGAAAGGCGACGGTTCAGGCCGTGTTCAGAGATAATTTTAAATGAACATTTTAAAGGGAGAGGATTTTATCCTCTCCCTTTTTTAATTATTCGTTGTTATCATCAACAATAAGTTCTTTTAAAGACGTTGCCAAACCGGCAATTTCTTGTATGCGGCTTGGAATAATGATTTTTGTAGCCTTACCGTCAGCGGCCTTTTCAAATGCTTCTAAACTTTTAAGCGCTACAACGGCTTCTGTCGGGTTGGCTTCGTTCAAACGCTTCAAACCTTCTGCAATAGCGGTCTGTACGCTTAAAATTGCTTCTGCCTCACCCTCTGCCTCACGTATTTGAGCCTCTTTTTTAGCCTCAGCACGCAGGATTGCGGCTTCTTTTTCACCTTCTGCAACTAAAACAGCCGACTTTTTCTCACCCTCTGCACGAAGGATAAGTTCACGGCGTTCACGCTCTGCTTTCATCTGACGTTCCATTGCGTCCTGAATTTCAGACGGCGGCAAAATGTTTTTAAGTTCAACACGGTTTACCTTAATACCCCAAGGGTCTGTTGCCTCATCTAAGATTGCGCGCATCTTGGTATTAACTGTATCACGGCTGGTAAGGGTTTCATCAAGTTCCAAATCACCAATAATATTTCTTAATGTTGTAGCGGTTAAATTTTCTATTGCCATAAGCGGTCTTTCAACACCGTACACATAAAGTTTAGGGTCGGTTATCTGGAAATATACAACTGTATCAATCTGCATTGTAACATTGTCTTTAGTTATAACGGGCTGTGGTGCAAAATCAACCACCTGTTCTTTAAGGCTGATGTTTCTTCCGGTTTTTTCAATAAACGGTATTTTAAAGTGAAGACCTACATCCCATGTAGCCTGATATGCACCCAGTCTTTCCAGAACAACTGCGTATGACTGAGGTACAATTTTGATGTTCGCAATAATAATTATTGCAATGATTAAGAAAATGATTAAAAATAACATACAACTCCTCCTTTAAGCCTCTACTTTATTTTTACTCGCAACAACGAGTTTTACACCCTCAATCGCTTTAATAACAACTTCTTCGCCCTCGCCTATTACACTTCCGTCGGAAGAAACTGCCGACCATACCTGTCCGCCAACCGTTACAGTTCCCGAAAATTTATCAGGTGTGATGCTTTCACGAACAATTGCCGTTTTACCAACAACTCTGTCGGCATTTGTTTTCTCTCCTTTAACAGCAAGTTTCTTTTTAATTAAAGGACGTGTTAGTGCAAGAAGTATCAAAGATGATACTATAAATATGGGTATCTGCCATGCAGGCGGAACACCTAAAGCAACTGAGATTAGCGTAATAAGCGCACCGCAAGCAAACCAGATTGTCATAAGATTTGCCGTGTTTGCCTCCACAATGCACAGTACCACAAAAAGTGCCGCCCATACGATATAAGACTGCATACAATCAACTCCTTTATAAATATATATACGAAGTGTCAGCGGATTTGACCGTTACCGGTAACAATATACTTAACAGATGTAAGTTCAGTAAGTCCCATAGGCCCTCTTGCGTGCATCTTCTGTGTGCTGATGCCTATTTCTGCACCAAATCCGAACTCGAATCCGTCGGTAAATCTGGTAGACGCATTAACATATACAGCTGCCGCATCTACTCTGTCTAAAAACTCATTTGCAGTTGTGTAATTTTCTGTAACAATACATTCGGAATGTCCTGTTCCATATTTTGAAATATGCTCTATTGCCTCATCTAATCCATCAACCATTTTAACTGCAATTATAAGATCACCGAACTCTGTGGCATAGTCTTCGTCAGTAGCGGCAATTGCACCGCTGAATTTTGATATAGTTCGCCCGCAGGCACGCACCTGAACATTTTTATCTGCAAGTGCGGCTGAAACTTTTGTATAAAACTCATCTGCAATATCTTTATGAATAAGCAGAGTTTCAGCAGCGTTGCAAACAGACGGTCTGCTTGTTTTAGCGTTGATGATTATATTTACAGCCATATCAAAGTTGCAGTCTTTATCTGCATATATATGGCAGTTGCCCACACCGGTCTGTATAACGGGAACAGTAGCGGTGTTTACAACGGCATTTATAAGACCTGCTCCGCCTCGTGGGATTAAAACGTCTATATAATCATTCAGTTTCATCATTTCAGACGCAGTTTCTCTTGACGTATCACGTATAAGTTCTATCGTTCCGTCGGGAAGACCTGCTCTTTTAACAGCGTCTTTCATAATATCCGTTATGGCAGAGTTTGAGTTTATTGCCTCTTTACCACCACGCAATATGCACGCATTGGACGATTTTAAACAAAGCACGGCTGTATCTGCAGTAACATTCGGGCGGGATTCGTAAATAATACCGATTACACCCAAAGGTACACGGCGCTTTGCTATCTGTAACCCGTTGGGACGGCGCGCAGCGCCTATAACCTCACCAACAGGGTCGGGCAAGTCACGTACTTGACGAACACCCTCGGCTATTCCTTTAATGCGGTCACAGGTAAGCCTTAAGCGGTCTACCATAGATGCTTTCATACCGTTTTTTTCGGCATTTTCCAAATCTATTGCATTGGCAGACAAAATCCTATCGCTGTATTTTTCCAAATCGTCTGCTATATATGTGAGCGCCTTATTTTTATCCGAAGAACTGACTGTTGCCAGAATTCTTGACGCAGAACGTGCTTTTTCACCGATTTCTATAAGAGTCATAATTATTCTCCTTACTGTGTTGCTTTTAAATGGTCTTCATAATTTACAGAAAATGTGTGCTTGCCGCTTTTATTTACACCGAAATACAGATAATCCGTTTCTTCAGGATTTACTGCAGCTGAAATGGCTTCTTCACCGGGGTTGGCAATAGGCCCTACCGGAAGTCCCTCATAAAGATACGTGTTGTACGGAGAGTCTATTTTAGTGTCTGCTTCAGACAAAACCGCCTTACGTTCACCTAAAATATACTGAACAGTGGCACACGATTGAAGTTTTGTAAGATTGCCCTTTCCTTTTAATCTGTTATGAAATACCGAAGACACGGTGCGTCTGTCAACATCGCCCAGCGCCTCTCGCTCAATTACAGATGCAAGCGTTATGGTTTCGTCAATATCGTCAATATCATACTTGGAAATCACCTGCTCAAATATAGTCAGCATAGCGGCTACAACTTCCGTTGCGGGTGTGTTTTTATTAAACGTATACGTTGTGGGAAAAAGATATCCCTCAAGAACGTATTTACGTTTAGATTTATTGTCAATATCGTCTAAAAAGTCAAAATCATAATCTGTTGTTGATGCTGCCTTTAAAAATTCATCAGCATTGCAGATGCCTGCCTGCTCCATAGCAGCGGCTATTTTATCCGTTTCAAAGCCTTCGGGGATAGTTATTTTAACTTTATTCGCAACAGAGTTTGGCTCTCCTGTTAAAATTTGAAGCAATTCTTTGTACGAATGGCCTGTATTAATGCAAAAATCCCCGCTTTTGTACTTTGAGTCCATACCCGTAACTGCAGAGTATATTTTAAATATTATAGGATATTCAATAACATCTCTTGCCTTTAACATATCTACAATTTCACCGCCGGATGCACCTTTAGGAACTGTCATTTCAACATCTGTTCCCGTACCGCCGAACACATCTGAATAAACATTTAATATAAATATTATAACAGCAAGACAAATAAGCGCCGCTACAACTGTTTTTATAAGTTTTTTCATATAGTACACCTCGTGATTTTATTTTACACTATACACATTAAAATGTCAAACAAGAATGAACAATAACATATTATCATTATATAAAAAAGGCACAGTTTAACAATGAACTGTACCCATTTTTATGTATGATTATTTTTTAAGTAAATCTCGGATTTCTGTAAGAAGCACAACCTCGTCAGATGGTTTTGGCGGTTCTGCAGGAGCATCTTCTTTTTTGCGTTTAAATCTGTTTAATATTTTAACAACAACAAACACTACAAACGCAAGAATGAAAAAGTTTATTATCTGGTTTAAAAATGTCCCGTACAAAATTGCAACCTCAGGTGCTTCGCCCTCTGCGGCTTTAAGCACAAACCTGAAGTCAGAGAAGTCTATACCGCCGATAAGCCAACCTATAAACGGCATAATAACATCTTTTACCAATGAGTTTACAATCCCCGTAAACGCAGAGCCGACTACAACGCCGACCGCCATGTCAACCACGTTGCCTCTCGATACGAATTCTTTAAACTCGCCTATAAAGCCTTTTGCTTTATCCTTCATAATTTTGTCCTCCGTTTTTATATATTTAATTTACATAGTTCATAGGGTTTTGAACTTCGTCATTATAACGCACTTCAAAATGCACGTGCGGTCCGGTGCTGTTACCTGTACTGCCCAGTGTTGCTATGGTCTGACCTTTTTTAACAACCTCGCCCACCTCTGCAAGCAGACTGTTACAATGAGCATAATATGTTACGTATCCGTTATTATGGTCTATCTTTATAACTTTTCCGTAACCGCCGCTCCAACCGGAGAATATAACAGTACCATTATCTGCCGCAACAATCGGGTCGCCAACAGTTCCGCATATATCAACACCTGTATGATTTCCCGAACGTCGCGAGCCAAAACGAGAACTTACATTTCCATAGTACGGACGCATAAACGAGCCTGTTCCAACGTGTGCGGGACGCTCTTTTGTACCTATAGCACGCATTTGCATAACCGGTTCTGCTATAACCTCACTTTTTATAACGGTCTGTCTAACAATTGCTCCGTTTGCACGTTCTATTTTTTCTGTAACAGCAGTAATGCCGTTAGCACCTGCCTGAATGACTTTTTCGTTGCCTTCATAGATTGAAGCATCTTCAGTAATCTGTTCCTCAAACGGAACTGTGGTTTCATAACTTACATTGTCGGTTGTCATAACTGTTATAACAGGTTTCCAAACGGGAATAACCACATTTTGTGATGGTTTAATATGCTCACCAATTTCAGGATTTAAAGATTGCAAATACTCAACTTCCAAGCCATTATCTGCCGCAAAATCTACAAACGCGATTTTTTCATCAACAGTAACAGTATTATAAAGCGTAGTAAATCCCTGAAGTCTTTCCAAAGCGTCGTTGCTTTCCATAACTATAACAGACGGAACGTATTCATAAATCACATTCACATCTTCCTTAAACGAAACTTCCGTGTTATCATCCATTTTATAGATAGATGCAATTTCAGTAAGGATATTCTCTGCCTGTGTTTTATCATCAAGCGCCGCAAAGGCGATATCGTCAACCTCTACCGCATACGCCTGCACCATAACGTCTGACGTGGATTTGATATTTTCACACACAACCGATACATCTGTAAATGCGTTACGTCTTATAATTGCGGGAACATAAGTGATTTTTGCACTTATGATATCCTCACTGCTTACATATTGAGAAAACTCTGCATTAATATTATCAACACATTTTTCGGCAAACGCTTTATCCGTTACATAGCCAAGTTCGGTATTTCCTATAAACGCATTATATGCAAAAGAAAAATTAGCATTAAAAAGCAATGTAAGCGACAAAGCCGCTGCTGCAACACATAAACTTGCTGCAGTTTTTTTATTTAATTTATTATATATCTCTTTTTTTATAGTGTTAAAGTAATTTTTAAATGATTTTATATTTGTGGATTCGGTGTTTCTATCAACCTGTGCATCTGCTTTGGCAATGCAGTTACGCTTGACATACTTATCAGCATCAGCAGTATTGATTTTGACAAACCGCATTTTCTCACCCTCTTTTCCTTAGTAATAGTGTATTTATTTATTCTGAAAATATGTAAAATTTGTAATAGTTTCTTAACATTTTTGTAACTTTTGGATTGCCATACAAAGTGTATTATATCATAAAAATATAAAAAAAGCAACCTTTTATTGAATATTTAGATATCACTGTAGGGTGTAACATTAGATTGCAAAGTTCAGACGAACTTCGCAGTCT